>JAZNPJ010000194.1:0-15017 GCA_045589635.1 Clostridia bacterium | reverse complement strand
CCTGTGCCTCTTCTTCTGTTATTACTCCGTTTTGTAAATCACGGTTAATATATATATCAAGGAATGTAGAAATTCTTCCCACACTCATTGCAGCACCGTTTTGTGTTTTAACTGCACTAAGATATCCGAAGTATAGCCATTGTACTGCCTCTTTTGCATTTGTTGCAGGCTTTGAAATATCAAAACCATAGCTCTTTGCCATTTCCTTCATTTGCCCTAAGGCTCTGTACTGCTCCTGAATTTCTTCTCTTAGACGGATTACGTTATCTGTCATTGTTTTTCCGCCGCAGTTTTTGAAATCCTCTGCCTTTTTTTGCATAAGGAAATCAATACCATATAGCGCAACTCTTCTGTAATCGCCAACAATTCTTCCTCTTGCATATGCATCAGGAAGACCTGTTATAATCTTATTTTTTCTTGCAAGACGCATTTCGTCTGTGTACGCATCAAACACACCTTGATTATGTGTTTTATGATACTCTGTAAATATCTTGTGCATCTCGCCATCAGGCTCGTATCCGTAGTTTTTACAAGCCTCTTCAGCCATACGTATGCCGCCAAACGGCATAAATGCTCTTTTAAGAGGTTTATCGGTCTGTAAACCTACGACCTGTTCCTGGTCCTTTAATTCCTCTTTTATATATCCGGGTTTATGTGAAGTAATAGAAGATACAACATTGGTATCCATATCCAGCACTCCGCCCTTTGCTCTTTCTTCTTTTTGAAGCTCTTTAAGTTCACCCCAAAGCTTATCTGTAGCTTTTGTTGGTGCTGACAAGAATGATGCATCGCCATCATATGCGCTGAAGTTACACTGAATAAAATCACGAACATCTATTTCTTCCTGCCACGCTTGTCCTTTAAAGTCTTTCCATGCTTCGTTAAACATATTAAACCCACCTCCGTAATTTTGTCACGTATGTTTATTGTATTATGCTTTTTGCAAATTACAGTAACCGTTTTTTATGGCTAAAACACCGCATACTTTATATTTGGTGCTTTATACCAATATAGCACAATATGTCCTTTTTGTCAATACGAAAAGCTTAGAATGATGATTTTAAACAATTATATTTTACTTAATAATACACCTTTTGGCAATTTTGCATTTTATACCAGCTACAAAGTAACTCAAACTGTTTTTTATACATAATATAATACCATAACAATGTAAAGAAGGTGTTATAATGTTTATGACGGTTTCTGTTATAGGCGGAGATTTGCGTCAGCTTACACTTGCCAGACTTTTAAAAAAGGAAGGCTACCATATATTTCTTTATGGTTTTGATAAAAACATAGAAATTGACGATTTAGAAATTGAAGATGATGTTGACTATGCCTTATCATCTGATATTGTTATACTTCCCGTACCGGTTACATTTGACGGGGAAACAATAAATGCCCCATACTCCAAAAAACCGCTTACAATAAGTGAGTTCTTAGACGGAATAACTCACTCCGCCCTTGTTTTCGGCGGACAAATAAAAAAAGAGTTGGCAGAGGCACTTGATGATAAAAGCATAAAATTTTACGATTACTTAAAACGCGAGGAATTAGCAATACGAAATGCAATCCCTACTGCTGAGGGTGCAATAAAAATTGCAATAGAAGAAACACCAATAACCATAAATGGGAGTAACTGCCTTGTTTTAGGATACGGGCGTATAGGTAAAATTTTATCTAAAATGCTCTCAGGTTTAGGCGCAAATGTAACAGTAGAGGCACGAAAATATGCCGACCTCGCAATGATAGAAGGTCATGGCTTTGAACCGCTTGCTCTTGGTAAGTTAAAAAATGCGATAGATAAATTTGATATTATTTTCAATACCATACCTACTATGATTTTAAATAATGATGTATTAAAATCAATCAATAAAAATGCCCTTATTATAGACCTGTCCTCAAAACCGGGCGGAGTGGATTTTGAAAGTGCAAAAGCCTTAGGCTTACATGTTATATGGGCATTGGGATTACCGGGTAAAATTGCACCCGTGTCCTCGGGCGGTATAATAAAAGACACAATTATGAATATTTTACATGAATTGGAGGTGTAGAAATTGGAGTTAAAGGATAAAAAAATCGGCTTTGCAATGTGCGGCTCTTTTTGTACATTCAAGAAAGCACTCGAAGCACTGCAAAGCCTTGCAGACGAGGGGGCAGACCTCTTTCCCATTATGAGCGAAATATCATATTGCACTGATACCCGTTTTGGAAGTGCAAAATATTTTGCCGATGAAGTTAAAAGTATAACAGGCAAGGACATTATAAAATCCGTTAAGGAAGCCGAGCCTATCGGTCCTAAAGGACTTCTTGATTTACTTATTGTACTGCCGTGTACAGGTAATACTCTTGCCAAAATAACGGGCGGTATTGCTGATACATCTGTAACTATGGCAGTAAAGGCACATCTTCGAAACCGCCGTCCCGTGCTTATAGCAGTTTCAACAAACGACGGTCTTGGCAGTGCCGCAAAGAACATAGGACACTTGTTAAATTGCAAAAATTTATATTTCCTCCCTCTTACACAAGATGACTGCAACAAAAAGCCAAACTCAATAGTGGCAGATTTTAGTAAAATTATCCCTGCTGCAAAAGCAGCACTTGACGGTGAACAAATTCAACCGCTTTTAAAGTAAACTAAAAAGACAGCTAAGGTTTTTCCTTAGCTGTCTGAAACACCTAAAATTATGAAGTTTAATGTTACACCATAAAACATTGCCAGACGTATTACACTCTCTACGGGTTGGTCATATTCACCCTCCTCCATACGTCTTAGCATGGAAATCGAAATTTCTGTTGCAGCTGAGACCTGGTCGCGGCTTAGCTTTCTTGCCACTCTTAATTCTTTTAATCTTTGCCCTATTGTTTTACTCGGTTTTTCTTTTTCTATTTGTATAATCTTATTATCCATTATAGTTCCTCATATGTGCATACAGCGTCTGTGTTCTCAAGATGTGTTAAATATGCTCCGCATACTCTTTTTGCTTTTGCCAAATCGAGGTTTATGTAGTTACCGCACTCAATGGCAGTGTTTCCAAAAACCTCGCCCTCAAAGTTCATGGTATCATAAAAGCATTTTTTTACTGTTTTTAATACCTCGTCAGGACTTACATTATCACGGACTATAAGATAAAATCCCGTCTGACAGCCCATAGGCCCAAAATACACAACATCATCTTTTATATTGGAATTTCGCATAAATGTTGCTATCATATGCTCTGTTGTATGTATAGACGAATTATCGAGTAATATACCCGTGTTCGGTCTGCACATTCTTAAATCATAAGTAATACAATCACCGTCAACTCTTGAGATATACATTCCCTCTTTTAAAAGACGGTGGTCAACACAAAAGCTTTTTATTTTTTCCATTCTTTAAATCCTCTCTAACTTTTCGAACATCTTGAGTATTATATCGGTAGAGTTTTTAGCCGCAAGCTTTGTAAATGTAGGAAAATCCATATGCGAATCACTGTTTGCACCATCAGATATTGCACGTAATACTGCAAATGGCTTTTTATTCATTGTGCATACATGACCTATGCTTGCGCCCTCCATTTCTGAGGCAACAACATTTTTGAATGTGCCTAAAATTCTGTTTCGCTGCTCATTGGAGGCAATAAACTGGTCGCCCGAGGCTATTGTACCCCTTACAACCTTTATACCCTCAATTTCGCACGAGGCATCATACATAATCTGTGATATTTCCTTATCACAATCCATGTATACCTTATCTATGCCCGTTATAAAGCCCGCCTCGTCGCCTATAGGTGTTGTATCCATATCATGCTCAACAACCATATCTGCAACTGCTATATCGCCTATTCCAAGCTCGGGGGATAATCCGCCCGCAACACCTACATTTATAATAATATCGGGGTTAAATTCCATTATCATAGTCTGTGTACATACCGCAGCGTTTACCTTTCCCACTCCCGCAGTTGCAACAACAGTTTTTGTGCCTTTTATTTCTCCCTCATAGAATTTAACCGTACTTATTGTCTTTGTTTTAACATTATCCATAATCTCTTTTAATGAGCTTACTTCAATGTCCATTGCACCAATTATACCTATCATAATACTCACCGCCAAAAAATCAAATCTTTAGAAATTATATCATTTATGAATTTTTTTGTCAACACCATCACACAACAACAGGACTTGTAGTATAGTCCCAACCCGCCTTTTTGCCTCCACAAATCGAGAAAATATCAGTAGCGAGTATATCCTTTTTAAATACTATGCTGTCATTTTTGTAGTCTGATACCTTTGTTATTATATTTAAATCCGATTTATCTTTTATGTCCCTCAATATCTCTTTACCTGTATCATTCATGCCAAGAACGCGTATATAGTCAGGGGTGATTTGCGCAACTTCCTTTGTAATACCAAGAAGCGACGAATAAACTATTCTTTTTATTTTACTCATCGGATAACGCTTTGTTTTTACCATATTACACAGCTCCTCAACTGATGTTGCATGCATTGCGGCTTCCTTTATTCTGTTTTCAAGCCCTTCGTTTACATCATTTATCTGTGCTATTTTTTGTGTCCCCATTATTCTTAAATTTGCTATAACTGCACTGTCAAGCAAAAACGGAAAATATACATCAAAATTGGGATTTGGTGTGTATTTTTTAATGTCCCCACCCTTTATGACCATTTCACGGATTGCAGTGGCACTTGCAATATTTTTATATACCTCTTTATCGTTATACCCTGCTCCGTAGCGCTTTATTGTAAAAGGCTCTATATTGCTTTTTAATTCATATAATGCTTTTATATACTCAACTGCCAGAATGTTATTGGGACTTGATAAAATATCATCATCCAAAACATCAGAAAATGCCTTTGCACGCGCTGAGGGAAACGACATTCCCTCCGATATATGTTCTTTTATTTTTTCAGATATTTCGGGTGGCTCTTTAAAAAGCAGTTTTGCCGCATTTTTTAATTTATCAATATCTCCGCACTCACTGCCAAAACAAAGAGAGTCTATAACACCTGTCCTATTAAGAATTTTAACTGCGCCATATGCAAACTTCTGGGCAGTGTTGAGCGAATATATAACAGGTAATTCCAGCACAAGGTCAGCGCCGCCCATAAGTGCCGCTTTTGCCCTTGTCCACTTATCTGTTATTGCAACCTCACCTCTTTGAACAAAGCTTGCACTCATAATAACAACTACTGCATCACTTACCTCTTTTGCCTTTTCCAGTTGGTATTTATGTCCGTTATGAAACGGATTATACTCCGCTATTATTCCTGTAATTTTCACAAAATTCACCTCTTATATATGGCATATATCATATTATATAACAAAATCAGGAATATGTACAGTGCTTTTTGCAAAATATATTGACAAAAGAATAAAATTAGTATACAATTATATTGGTAACATATGAACAAGTATTCATATGTCAGAAAGGATTGATTACTATGAAGGTTTATATGGATAATAATGCAACCACATGTATGTCCCAAGAAGCGCTTAATGCCATGATGCCTTATTTTATAGACACATATGGTAATGCCTCGTCAAAGTTTTATGAGGTGGGAAGAAGTGCCGAGAGCGCATTATTGGATATGAGAGAGAGAGCCGCAAAGGCTCTGGGTGCTGCAAAATCCAACGAAATATATTTTACAGGCTCAGGCTGTGAGGCGGATAACTGGGCAATAAAGGGAATTGCCTCTGCCTATGGTAAAAACGGTAAGCATATTATTACCTCAAAAATTGAACATCATGCAATACTTAATGCATGCGAATATCTCGAAAAGCAAGGCTTTGAGGTTACTTACTTAGACGTTGATGAATATGGCTTTGTAAGTCCTCAAAGTGTAGAAAATGCAATTCGTGAGGATACTATTTTAATAAGTATAATGACTGCCAATAACGAAATAGGCGTAATTGAGCCTATAAAGGAAATTGCAGAAATTGCAAAAAAATATAAAGTATTATTCCACACAGACGCAGTTCAGGCAATAGGTCATATAAAAATTGACGTTCAGGAATTGGGTATTGACCTGCTCTCTGTTTCGGCACATAAATTCCACGGCCCCAAGGGTGTAGGTATGCTCTATATAAGAAACGGAGTAAGAATTGATAATCTTATTCATGGCGGAGGTCAGGAGCGAGGAAAAAGAGCCGCCACAGAAAATCTTGCAGGAATAGCAGGCATGGTAAAGGCACTTGAAATTGCCTGCGATAATCTTGATAAGAATATCGAAATTATGACAAAAAAGAGAGACAGACTTATTGAGGGAATTCTCGAAGGTGTTCCACATACACGCCTTAACGGTCCTAAAAACGAGGGAAGACTTTGTAATAATGCAAACTTCTCATTTCGCTATGTTGAGGGCGAGGCTATACTTATGATGCTTGATATGTACGGAATTGCCGCTTCAAGCGGAAGTGCATGTGCGTCAGGCGATTTAGACCCATCACACGTTCTTCTGGCAATAGGCTTGCCACATGAAATTGCACACGGTTCGTTAAGACTTAGTATAAGTGAAGAAACAACCGACGAAGAAATAGAATATGTAATAGAAACAATTCCACCGGTAATACAACGCTTACGTGATATGTCTCCGTTGTATGAGGGTGTAGAATAAAAAAGGAGAAAACAGATATGGCATACAGTGAAAAGGTAATGGACCACTTTGCACATCCGAGAAATGTTGGCGAAATAGAAAATGCCAACGCAATAGGCGAGGTTGGTAACGCAAAGTGCGGCGATATAATGAAGATATATATGGATATTGAAGATAACATCATAAAAGATGTTAAATTCAAAACCTTTGGTTGCGGAGCGGCTATTGCAACAAGCTCAATGGCAACCGAAATGGTAAAGGGTAAAACTGTTGATGAGGCACTTAAACTTACAAACAAGGCTGTTATGGAGGCTCTTGGCGGACTTCCTGCCGAAAAAGTACACTGTTCTGTTCTTGCAGAAGAGGCTATTGCTTCTGCAATAAAGGACTACAAAAAAAGAATGGGTATGGAAGAAGAAGCTTCAAAGTGCGACAGTTGTTGCAAAAGATGTAAAACCAAGGAAGAATTATGAAGAATTTAAAAAACGATAAAGAAAAATCCTTTATGGGAAATGTCCTGATTGTGCTTATAGCTCAGTTTGCAGTTAAGGTACTGGGTATGGTATACAGAATGGTCATAACCAACATAGATGGCTTTGGTGATACAGGAAACGGATTTTACACCGCAGGCTTTAATGTATACACTGTACTGCTTGCAATATCGGCAGTCGGTATACCCAATGCAATAGCAAAGATGGTTGCAGAGCGCACCGCACTTGATGATTATAGCGGCGCACACAGAATTTTTACAACTGCAATGCGATTGTTTGCCATAATTGGCTTGTGTGCCTCTGCACTGTTGTTTTTTGGTGCAGATTTTTATGCAAACACAATAATAGAGATGCCCGGCGCACAGTATGTTATACGTGCACTTGCACCGTCTATATTCTTTGTGTGTGTTTCTTCTGTTATACGCGGATATTTTCAGGGTCTTAACAATATGAATGCAACAAGCTTTTCTCAAATGATAGAACAGGTGTTTAAATGCACGCTTACAATAATACTTGTTGTTTTAGCTATCGGAAAGCCGCCCGAAATTATGGCAGCATGGGCAAACGGGGCGTCTTCCATTGCGTGTCTTTTGTCGTTTGGATATCTTTCATTATTCTATATCCGCCGCCAGAAAGGTCTTAAAGAAAAAATGCGCCAGGTGGCAGTTAATAGCGTAAAACAAAGTACATCAGGACTTGTTAAGTCAATTTTAATGCTTTCAATTCCAATTTCGCTCGCATCAATAATAACTTCTATAAACAGGGTTATAGATACTGCTACAATTTCGCGCGGTATAGAGGCAGCATTCAAAAACGGGATTCCTGCATATGAAAGTGTAAACGGAATGGTGATGGCAATACAAAACCCTACATTTGCACAGCTAAAGCAAGAGGCAATACGTCTTTCGGGAATGTTATCAAAAAGCGACACACTAATCAATATGCCGCTTGCAGTAAACTTTGCTTTTGCAACTGTACTTGTTCCCGCGATTGCTTCTGCACTTGCAGTAGGCGACAAAAAAGAGGCTTCGCAAAAGACCTCGTATTCGTTTTTAATATCTCTGCTTTTGATACTTCCATGTGCAATAGGTTACATAGTTTTAGCAGAGCCTATTTATAAAATAATATACCCCGCGGCACCTTTTGGGTATGAGCTATTGGCAATGACTGCAGTTTCTATGATTTTCAGCGCACTTAATCAGACAATGTCGGGTGCGCTCCAGGGCATAGGCAAGGTTTATGTGCCTGCAATAGGACTTATCGTGGGCTGTATAATAAAAGTTATATTAAATGTATTTTTAATAAGAATACCGTCTATAAATATAATGGGTGCGGTTATAAGCACAATAGCTTGTCAGCTCGCGGCATTTTTAGTGAGCTTTATGGTTATGTCAAAATACATATCCATAAAAATCACACTTGCAAAATTCATTGTAAAGCCACTGATTTCGGGCGCAGTAATGAGCGTTGTCGCATTGGTTGTATATAAGCTCATAATGACGCTTTTAAATCTTGGTGCTTTTGGCACAAACCTTATTGCAACTGTAATTTCTATAATTTTAGCAGCAATCGTTTATTGTGTGATGATTGTTGTATTAAAAACACTCACAAAAGATGAAGTTGAGCTTTTGCCGATGGGTGCAAAAATTTACAAGCTTTTAACAAAGCTTCATATATATTAAATAAGAAAACTTTTGAGGAGAAAAGACATCTATGAAAAAGACAAAAATAGTATGCACATTAGGACCTGCATGCAACAATAAAGAAATATTAAGAGAAATGATAAATAAAGGAATGAACGTTGCACGTCTTAATTTTTCACATGGAACTCATGAATATCATAAGCAAAACATTAAAATGCTAAAGGAACTGCGTAGCGAGATGAGAGTACCGCTTGCGATACTTCTCGATACAAAAGGGCCTGAGGTACGTACAGGCAAGTTTGGCGAAAAGAATGTAACATTGGTTGAAGGTGATGAGTTTACTCTTACAACAGATGATGTTTTAGGTACATCAAAAATTGTATCTATAACATATAAGGGTTTGCCAAACAAGGTGAAAAAGTCAGATAAAATTCTTATTGATGACGGAAATATCGAATTATACGTAAAAGAAGTTTTCGGGAATAATATACACTGCAATGTTGTTCATGGCGGCAGTCTCTCCGATAACAAAAGTATAAATATTCCAAACATCCGACTTGATTTACCATATCTTAGCGAAAAGGACAAATCGGATATACTTTTTGCACTGGAAAATGATTTGGACTTTATTGCCGCTTCGTTCGTTCGCCGCAAGGAAGATGTCGAGGGCTTAAAGGCATTTATAAACGAAAATGGCGGCAGTGATATAAGAATTATATCAAAGATAGAAAACATCGAGGGAATAGAAAACTTTGACGAGATTTTAGAGTGCTCTGACGGAATAATGATAGCACGCGGAGATATGGGTGTTGAAGTTGCATTTGAATGTCTTCCGGGTTACCAGAAGAAATTTATTAAAAAGTGCTATAATTCAGGCAAAATGGTTATAACCGCAACACAAATGTTAGAGTCTATGATTACTCATTCTACTCCTACAAGAGCAGAAATAACCGACGTTGCAAATGCAGTATTTGACGGCACCTCTGCAATTATGCTCTCAGGCGAAACTGCAATAGGCCACTCCCCTGTTCTTGCCGTTGAGGTAATGGCAAAAATTGCACTTCAGGCAGAAAAAGACGCTTTTGAAATGGATATATACAAAAACGCAGATTTTGAGATGAACAGCGATGATACCACAAACGCAGTGTGCGACGCTGCTTGTACTACTGCAAAGGACTTAAAGGCAGCAGCAATTATTGCGCCCACAAAATGCGGTCAAACTGCAAGAAGAATGTCTAAGTTCAGACCACCAATGCCTATAATAGGCGCCACACCCATCGAAAAGACATATCATCAGCTTTCCCTTTCATGGGGTGTTCATCCTGTCTTTACCACTTATCAGGACGACTACAATAAACTGTTTGACCATGCAACAGAATATGCAAGAAGAAACAATCTTGTATCAAAGGGCGACCTTATAGTAATTACCGCAGGTATTCCGCTTGATGAGTCGGGAAACACAAATGTATTAAAGGTTGACACCGTAAAATAATAACTATAGGGGATGTAAAAAAGTCCAGAACGCAAAAAGCTATCCCCTAAGAGCTAGTTAAAAATCTTTTTAAGTAGCATTTTTTTGTAATTTTTTTGTAAAAAACACTTGATTTTTATAAATTTGTGTGGTATACTAATTGGGTATGTAAAATACACACATATTCCGATTTCGGCAAGGTTGCCCTTTATTACGTGGGGTCTTGTACGGAATTTGACGGATATGGAGGATTAAAAAACACAAGGAGGACAAAAAAATGTCAAACGTAATTTCAATGAAACAGCTTTTGGAGGCAGGTGTTCACTTCGGTCATCAGACAAGAAGATGGAACCCTAAAATGGCTGAGTATATCTTTACCGAAAGAAACGGTATATATATCATCGACCTTCAAAAGACAGTTAAAAAGGTAGAGGAAGCTTACTACTTTGTAAGAGATATCGCAGCTGATGGCGGCGAGGTGCTTTTTGTAGGTACTAAAAAGCAAGCACAGGACTCAATCAAAGAAGAAGCTGAAAGAGTAGGAATGTACTACGTAAACGCAAGATGGTTGGGTGGTATGCTTACAAACTTCCAGACAATCCAGAAGAGAATTGAAAGACTTGCTCAAATCAATGCAATGGAAGAAGACGGCACATTCGAAATGCTTCCTAAAAAGGAAGTTATAAAGCTTAAGGCTCAAAGAGATAAGCTCGAAAAGTATCTTGGCGGAATTAAGGAAATGAAAAAGATTCCTGCATGTATGTTCGTTGTAGACCCAAGAAAAGAAAAGATAGCTATTGCAGAAGCTAAGAAGCTTGGTATTCCTGTAGTTGCTATTGTTGATACAAACTGCGACCCTGACGAAGTTGATTTCGTAATTCCTGGTAATGATGATGCTATAAGAGCAGTAAAACTTATTGCATCAACAATTTCAAATGCTATAATCGAAGGCAGACAAGGCGAAGACGCAGTTGCTGCTGTAGTAGCAGAAGAAGAAACTGTAGAAGAAGACGCAGAATAATTTTTATCTTAAATATATAGGAGGAAAAGAAAATGGCATTTACAGCACAAGATGTAAAAACATTAAGAGAAATGACCGGTTGCGGTATGATGGACTGTAAAAAGGCTCTTACAGAAACAGACGGCGATATGGACAAAGCAGTAGAATTCCTTAGAGAAAAGGGACTTGCTACAGCTGCTAAAAAAGCAGGCAGAATCGCATCAGAGGGTATTGTTAAATCTTATATAGACGGTAATGTTGGTGTACTTGTTGAAGTTAACTCTGAAACAGACTTCGTTGCTAAAAACGAGGAATTCCTTGCATTTGTTGATAGCATTGCTAAAACAGTTGCAGCTAACAATCCTGCTGACGTTGAAGCTCTAAAGGCTCTTCCAATCGTTGGCGGCGAAGGTACAGTAGGCGAAGAGCTTACAGCTAAGGTTGCTAAAATCGGCGAAAACATGAACATCAGACGTTTTGCAAGAATCGAAACAGATGGTACTGTAATGGATTATATCCACGCAGCAGGTAAGATTGGTGTTCTTGTAGAAGCAGACGCTGAAAATAATGATGCTACTAAAGAATGCTTAAAGAATGTTGCAATGCAGGTTGCAGCTCTTAATCCAAAGTATCTTTCAAGCGCTGATATTCCTGATGATTACAAAGAGCACGAGAAGAATATTCTTATTGCTCAACTTCAAAACGATCCTAAAAATGCAAACAAGCCTGCTAATATCATCGAAAAGATGATTGAGGGCCGTCTTGCAAAGGAATTTAAGGAAATTTGTTTGTTAGAGCAAGAATATGTTAAGGCAGAAAATAAAGAATCTGTTGCTAAATATGTTGCAAGCGCAGGTAATATCACACTTAAGCAATTCGTTCGTTTCGAAACAGGCGAAGGTCTTGAAAAGAAAGAAGAAAACTTTGCTGATGAAGTTGCATCAATGATTAAATAATCTAAAATACAATAAAAAGAATTCGCAAAATTGCGAATTCTTTTTTTGTTTCCTTTTAAACTATACACAAAACTCACTTTAGCAACGCTCTCAAAACCTACGGTTTTCTCGCTACAAATTGCGTTGCAATTTGTTGGACTCGACGTACCATTGTACGCCTTCAGGCAAGGCAAAGTGCTACACGGTGCACTTTGCTTCGTTTTATGCATTCTGCCTCTAAATCCTCTACGCCCCAGAACATCAAATTATTTTAAAAAATTTTTACAAAAAACTATTGACATCTCCCCTACACTGTGATATAATACTTTGGTAAAAACAAGCAGGACTATCCGTTCTCACCGTACGACTAACGTGTTTTGCGGTAAATACAGTGAAATTGCGTAAGCTTTTTCTATGTATGCGTGCGGATGGGTTGCATCCGTTTTTTTAATGCTTTTGGTAGATTATTTTATATTTTTAAGGAGGGATTGACCATTAGTAAGGATGAATTACAAATCAACGAGCAAATCCGAGATGCAGAATTGCGTGTAGTTTCAGCAGATGGTGAACAGCTTGGCGTTATGGACGCTCAATCGGCGCAAAATTTAGCAAACGAAAAAGGCCTTGACCTTGTAAAGATTGCACCAACGGCAAAACCGCCCGTATGCAAGATTATGGACTATGGCAAGTATAAGTTTGAGCTCGGAAAGCGCGAAAAGGAAAACAGAAAAAATCAGAAGGTTGTGAACATTAAAGAAGTTCAGCTTTCACCTTCTATAGATACCAATGACTTTAACACAAAATGCAGAAATGCCATAAAGTTTCTAAAGCATGGTGATAAAGTACGTGTAGTGGTACGTTTTCGCGGTCGTGAGGTAAGTCATTCAGAAATTGGTTTTACCCTGCTTGAGAGATTTGCCGATGCAGTAAAAGAAGTAGGTAATGTTGAAAAGCCTGCAAAATTAGAGGGCAGAAACATGTCAATGTTTTTAGGCCCGATATAATTTGTTATATATTCGGAAGGAGTGAAAACACATGGCTAAGACAAAGATAAAGACACACAGAGGCGCTGCCAAGAGATTCAATCTTACAAAAAATGGTAAGGTTAAGATGAACAAAGCTTTCAGAAGACACATTCTTAACAAGAAAACAACAAAGAGAAAAAGACAGTTAAGAAAACAAGCTTACTGCTCAAAGGCAAACGCAGCAGTAATTAAGAGATTGATTCCTTACAAATAATTTGAAAGAGAGGTACGTCGATAATGGCAAGAGTTAAAGGTGCTTTAAATACAAGAAAAAGACATAAGAAGATTTTGAAGCTTGCAAAGGGCTTCAGAGGTGCGGAAAGCAAACAATACAGAATTGCTAACCAAGCTGTTATGCGTTCAATGCAAAACGCATATGTAGGAAGAAAAAGAAGAAAGAGAGATTTCAGAAGACTTTGGATTGCTCGTATAAGCGCAGCAGCAAAGATGAACGGAATGAACTACTCAACACTTATGAACGGACTTAAAAAGTCAGGCATAGAAATGAACAGAAAGGTTCTTTCAGAAATCGCTATAGCAGACGCAGCAGCATTTGCACAACTTTGCGAAAAGGCAAAGTCAGCTCTTTAATTTAGAGAATAAACGGATAACTTATGTTATCCGTTCTTTTTTTATTTGAAAGTTCATAGATATATTTTAATGAATAGTTTATCCTTTAATGCTTTGTAGGGGAGGGTTTCCACACCCTCCCGAAAAATCGACGTCGTTTTTTGCAGACTCAGGTTTGTGCCTCCTGGCACGGAAAGGAATGATTATAAATATGAATGTTGCGCTCGCCGCTTATAGCTATATAGCCGCACTTGTAGGTGCAGGCTTTGCCTCAGGTCAGGAAATACTGAGCTTTTTTGTAGTGCATGGCAAGCTCGGGTTATTGGCAATTATACTGTCGTCTGCAATTTTCGGATACTTTGCTTATTTTATATTAAATACATGCCGACGTTTAAATGTCTGTGATTACAACTCACTCATATCAATCGCATTTGGCGGTCGCAGTAAGAAATTTGTATCATCACTAATATTTATTTTTACCTGTGTTGTTTATTGCGTTATGCTCGCCTGTGCAGGTGAGATGTTATATCTACTATACGGAGTTAAAATGATATGGGGTGCTGCAATACTTAGCCTTATATGTGCACTCATACTTTTTACAGGCAAGAGCAGCGCACTTAAAATAAACGGAATACTTGGTGCTTTTATTGTTTTAGGAATATGCGTTTGTACACTCTATATGCTAAAATACCGCGAACACCAGACATTTTTAAACGAGGCACGAGCCATCGTCTCAGGCGCAGGCTATGCGGGATATAACCTTTTAGGAGTTGGCTTTACTCTTTCAGGACTAAGCTCAATTATAAAAAGCCACCGCAGTGCTCTCTTTGTTGGTATCCTCTCTGGGTTTGCAATATTTATTATGACCTCACTTATGTGGGCATTACTGTCTATTTACCACAATCATATCGTACTTGGAGAAATACCAATGCTTACTATGGCTATAAGACAAAACGGCACTTTGGTGTTTATATATTCTGTTATTCTTGTCCTTGCAGTTCTCTCAACCGCAATTTCGTCAGGCTTTGGTGTGCTGGATATGTGCGAAAAATATGTCAATAGAAAAAAATGTACCGTTTTACTTGCCATTTTTGGTGTTTTTGCAAGCAAAATAGGTTTTTCTTCGCTTGTAAACATAGTATACAGATTATGCGGATATGTAGGAATTTTTGTTATTATTGCACTTATTTGTATTTTAAACAAAAAAATCAAGAAAAACATAGTAATTAGAAGATAAATGTAGTATTTTAAAGATAAATATGGCTAATATTATTATAACCCCTTATAATCA
>JAZNPJ010000193.1:0-2691 GCA_045589635.1 Clostridia bacterium | reverse complement strand
AAGTATTTCACTGTTATTAGTTTCTTCTCCAAAAACATTATCTGCTATAACTTCCTGATATATTTTTGGTTTTTTATTTTCTAATTCGGGATATTGTTCTATTAAATCCTCAACACAAGTCATAGGAATTGCGCCCTCTTTTATTAGTGCATTTGTGCCATCAAGACCGCTCCCATCAATACTTCTGGGAACTGCAAACAAATCCCTGCTAAATTCTTCTGCGAATCTTGCTGTAATCATAGAGCCACTTTTCTTTGACCCTTCTATTACAACAACTCCGCGCGACAACCCTGCAATTATTCGGTTTCGTCTTGGAAAAGTCCAGACAGCCGGTTGCATACCAGGCGGATATTCCGAAATAATCATTCCATGGTTTTCTATGCTCTTATAAAGCTCTTTATTTGAAATAGGATAAACAATATCTATTCCGCAACCAAGCACTGCTATTGTTAATCCATGTGCCTTTAATGCCGAATATGCGGCAACGGAATCAATTCCTCTTGCCATACCGCTTACAATAACAATCCCCTTTTGTGCCATTTGCGAACAAAATCTCGAGGTAATGTTGCCTCCATACGAGGTAGAATTCCTTGTTCCTACAACTCCTATACAAAATTCTTTATTTAAATTTATATTTTGTCCCTTAACATATAAAACATATGGTGGACTGCTTATGTTTCTTAATGCTTCGGGATAGGCTTTATCGTCATATGTTAAAATTCTTGCACCGCACCTTTGACATTTCCTATATATTTCCTCTGCTCTGTTAAGAGATTTATCTGATAATGAATTCTTTTCACTTTGAGTGAATTTATAAAATATATCATAGCTTTTTGATAAATAAATATTGTCTATTGTACCAAAATAGTCAAAAAGCAACCTGATTTTAGGTGGTGCAACTCCCTTTTGAGTAAGCCAAATAAATTTTAATATTTTCTCCATTGTTGTCTTCTTTCATATTAAATTAACACTCTTTAAACAATACTACAAAATTAAGTAAAAGTCAACCCCTATTTCTTAATATTTCATATATGAGAATACCCGCCGCAACAGAAGCATTAAGAGATTCTGCTTTACCGAATATCGGAATTTTTACGCAATCACAAAGATTTAATACATCATCAGATATTCCGTTTGCCTCATTGCCGACTGCAATTATTACGGGTGCTTTATAATCTGCCATTCTGTAATCTACAGTATTTTTTCCTAATGCACCGCCGATTATTTTAAATCCATTCTGTTTCATATCTGATAATAAGTTTATATTTGCATCGTTTATAATATCAATATTAAAGTACGAGCCCATGCTCGCCCTTACAACCTTGGGACTGTACATATCTACACATCCGGACGATAGTAATACAGCATCAAGACCTGCAGCTTCTGCAGTTCTTATAATAGTCCCGAGATTACCGGGGTCCTGAATGTTGTCGCAGTATATATACTCGCCATTACTCTTATATTGAAAGTTAGATTTATCATCCATTTTAATTACTGCAATAATTCCCTGGGGAGTGATTGTATCACACAACTGTTCAAACATTGGTGTATCAATAATAATAATGATGTCAACATCTTCGGGATATTTAAATTTGCAATTCTTATAAAAATACTCACTGACGGCAATAGCACTTATTCTTTTTTGCGAATTTATTGCATCATATACGGATTTTATTCCCTCAACAGTGTATTCTCGGTTTTTGATACGTGCCTTTTTTGTCAGCAAAGACTTAAGATATTTAAACCTACTGTTAGATGTAGATTTTATCTCATACACACTCATCAAAACACCCCCTTATACACCTTTGTCCCAAAAATATTTCTACTATATTATATCCTAAAAATCCTTAAATGTCAAATATATCTTTAACATATGATACTCTTTTTACATATAATATTATTAAAAATATGTAAAGGAGTGCTTACTTTGCAAGAAAATGTTCTATTTGCGCTATTTGTTACAGTTATTGCAGGTTTAGCCACGGGTTTAGGCAGTATACTTTCTCTATTTACAAAGGAAACTAATACAAGATTTTTGTCATTATCCCTGGGTTTTAGCGCAGGTGTAATGATATATGTTTCTATGGTAGAAATATTTTCAAAATCACGCACATATCTGAATTTAGTTTATTCCGAAAGAATGAGTGCAACTATTGCAGCAATATCTTTTTTTGTGGGAATAATATTTATAGGTTTAATAGATTTTCTTGTCCCATCGGCAGAAGGAGATATCGGGAATTTACATAATAAAGACAAAAAGAAGAGTACATTAAAAAGAATGGGTATTATGACTGCATTGGCAATAGGCATACATAATTTTCCTGAGGGGCTTGCAACATTTACTGCTTCATTAAAAGACCCGCACCTTGGTATTGCAATAGCCCTTGCAATAGCTATACACAATATACCTGAGGGGATTGCAACTGCTATGCCTATTTATTACTCCACAAACAGCAAAAAAACTGCATTTAAGGTGTCATTCCTTTCGGGAATGACTGAACCTGCAGGTGCAATTATAGGCTATATCTTATTACGACCAATTTTTAATGATGCGATATTTGGCATATTATTCGGATTTATTGCAGGAATTATGGTTTTTATATCAATAGAGGAGCTCTTACCAATGGCACGTGAATACGAAAAAAGCAAAGCAACAATCATTGGTTTTGTTTTGGGTATGATAATTATGGC
>JAZNPJ010000192.1:0-3047 GCA_045589635.1 Clostridia bacterium | reverse complement strand
GGCATCAAATAAGGTATCGGAGTTTGAAACTAAAATTCTACCCACATAATATACACCATCTTTTTCGATTGTCAAATTATAGACAGGCTTTAAGTCTTGCTCGCCTTTCTCTGTGATATTTTGCATCTCGGCATCGTTGGCATATTTCTGTTTTTCCACAGGTTTGATATTCTCTTCCACAAAGTGGGCATATTTTTGTTTTTCTGATTTTTTCAAAATGCCTTTTTGAATTTTCGCTATGCCACTTTCTTCCTTCTTCGGACTTATGCCACTCTTTTGTGAGCTCTCTGATGTCGTTAAGGTGTTTTTTACCATCTTCGCTATTACACCATCTTTCACGGTCTTCCCTATGCATCTCAAGATGTTGCTTCCTTGATATACACTCCAGATTAGAGAAGTCGTTGTTAAAAGGGTCGTGGTCTTTATGATGAACAACATAGCCTTTAGGAACTTTCTCTCCCGAATAAAACTCCCAAATCGCAACATGAAGTCCTTTAGCACGCCTCCGCTCAGCGTTATGCGTCGATTGAGAGAGATAATACCTTCTCTTCCCTCCCATAAGCCTATATTTTGTTCCATTAAATTCAATAACTTCTTGTATCGCCATTTTAGTAAACCTCCGAAACTTAGTCTATCAGTTTCAGATGTGTCGTCAAGTGTATCAAATTGTTTGTACCCACCTTTTGTAAAGAATTTATGATTTGGAGTTGCTTCAATTCCGAACTTTTTGATTGTTTTTGCTTTTCCTGTACATTTTGACGCCAAAACCCTACGAATGCCATAAGGTGTTATTACAAATTCGCCTTTTTTAATTTTTTCTATACTCTTATCACCAAATATGGTGGAAACCTTTGTTCCTGCTACAAAACACATGTCGTCGTGCTTATGGGAAAGGTCTGCTCTAAAAGCCGCACACTCAGCTAAAAGCATTGAGGAGATATCATCTTTTTCTCCGTTTGGCAAATAGACCCATCCATTAGCCAAATACGGTGCCGCTGTCATACACCTCGAGAACTTATCAGCACTTACCATCATACCATCATCGTTCTTAAACCGTGTTCTTGCCACAGGAACAATCGGAATAGGCTCTGTCTTTGTTAATTCCTGTATAACACCAATTCCAGATGATTTATCTTCAATATAAAACCCATAAGGTCTTGTTTCAAATGCACTCCATTTTTTCCAACATAGTTTGACTTGCTCTCTTAGTTCATCAGCCTCCCATTTGCCTCTCACCATATCTAACAAATGGAGATGACTGTCAAATGTTACACCCCAGAAACTAAAAACAGAGAAGTCATTCGCCTCCCCCTTCTTTTGAGCTGTATCAGATGTGATAAATGTGTACTGATAGTTGTATTTTTCTGATGTATTATAATATCTGAACCATTCCGTCTTGATGACACTACCACCTATCACAATCGGTTCTTGTTGATACTGTCCGTAATAAACAAACGGATTAACTTTCTTTAATTTTAACAGTTCAGCAGCGGGGTATTTTTCTTCCCATAACGCCTCTCCTGTATCCTCATTTAATCCCTGTAACTTGATTATATCCCAATCTTCCGACTCGTTCTCAAGCAAGTATCCCGTTAAATCCTCTAATGACAATCTTTGCATAATTACTATGATAGGTGTCTTGGATTGATTGTTTAGACGGCTCTTCAGTGTGTTATTGTAATAATCAATCGTATTCTGTAACTCTGCCTGACTTTTTACTGAACTCGCCTTGTTCGGGTCGTCGATAATTAAACATCCACCAAACTTATCTCCGCTTACACCGGCACCAAAGCCCGTTATACTACCTCCCATTGAAGAAGCTCTAAAACCACCACCAATAGTAGTAGCCCAGTAATCAGCACCACTCTTTGCTTTATTCAGCTTAATCCCTGTCAGCTTCTGAAAAGCTTCAGACTCTATGATAGACCTAATATCCTTAGAAAATGCACTTGTTAAATCATCGCTATATGATGTATAAATACAGTTCGAATGCGGATTTAGCATATAACACCAAGCACAATACATCTGACATAAGGCGGACTTCCCAAAACGAGGCGGAACGTTAATTATTAAATTCTTCTTCTCTGCCCTCCCAAACGCTATATCCTCAAACTTCTTGATTATCAAATTATGAAATGGCTTGAATATAAATTGCTGTCTGTACATGTACCAAAAAAAGAATGCAATAAAGTTCTTTAGGCTGGCACTCAATGCCATTCTTCCTTCAATCGGGTTATCTAAGAACTTTCCTACTATCTCATCATTCATACCCCAACTATATCCACCCTTTCCAATCTTGTCAATATCTTTCTTGACATACCCCTAAAAAACCATTATAATCCCTCCAGACTTTAAGTTTAGTACCCGTTACCACCACGGATGGTACCTTCTCAATTCTCGACGCGGGTGGTTCGGCATGCCGGAGGCCAAAGGTAAAATTGTAGAACCGTGCACAGCTCTCCAATACCGGTACTCATCATTTTCTCCATATGGCTTGCCCCAGACTACCCTCTGGGGTTTCTATGTTATATCTACTCCCACAAAAATAATATATTTTTTCAGAATCTTAAATCAGTTTTCCATATACTAACGGGGTACCCTATATCATAGTCATTGGATTGGATTTTAAAAATTTATGGTAAGTGGGTTTATTTGTTATACAAAGCATGCTTTTTTTCAAGCTTTCCGATGCCGACGGCTGGCAAAAATAAATAGCCGGACTCGGCAAGGTTGACTTATTCGCCAGCGGTGTGCCGGCAATAGTCTATTGTTTTTTTTAATTTGTTTTCTTTTTTTCTTTTTATCAAACTTTTTCTTTTTTGCTTGCTTTGCTTATTTTTCCTTGGCAAGGGTTGGTATTAAATATATATCAATGCTATATGCTGAAAAAATATCTTTGTTATATTTTAATTTATATCTATACAATGCGTTTGATACGTGTGAGCACACTACAAAGAAAAGTTCCCCTTCCCCCCTAAATAATATATAAATATAATATAATAAACCGCCTTTAATAAATATTAATATAATAACCCCTTAAAAGAAAT
>JAZNPJ010000191.1:0-3211 GCA_045589635.1 Clostridia bacterium | reverse complement strand
AAGCTGGTCAAGAGAAACTAAAGCATTTCCCACCTCATCGCTTGGATAGTTAAGCATTAAAACAATCTTTTTTGCACCCTTTGCAATACCTCTTAAGCAAATAGCAAAACGATTACGGCTAAGAATTGGGAATATAACACCAACTGTCTCGCCGCCAAACTTTTCTTTTACGTCTTTTGCAATAGCGTCAACAGACGCGTAGTTACCTTGTGCACGCGCAACAATAGACTCTGTTATGGCAACAACATCGCGGTCGCGAAGTTCAAAGCCCTCTGACTGTGCTGCATCTATAACACTGTTTACAACAATGCTTGCAATATCGTCGCCCTCGCGTATAATCGGACAACGTATTCCTCTCGAAACTGTACCAGTTTTTCTTGACATAAAAATTACCTCCTACTTATTGACATTTCGTTTCATTTCTATTATAATACAAAATGAGCTATTAGTAAAATAGATAAAACTTACAACAGTAATAAGGAGAGCTTATGAAAACAAAACTTGATTATTATCGAATATTTTATGAAACAGCAAGGTTTGCATCATTCTCGTCAGCTGCAGAGCATTTATATATATCGCAATCTGCAATTTCGCAATGTATACATCAGTTGGAGAGTGATTTATCTACTCAGCTTTTTGTAAGAACAAGAAAAGGTGTAACTCTTACAAAAGAGGGGATGTTGTTGTTTAAAAAAATTGAAAGTGCGATTGGGTTAATTGAACAAGGAGAAAGCTTGCTTGAGAGATTACACCATCTTGAGGGTGGCTCTTTAATAATTGCTGCGGGTGATACAATAGCGGGAAAGTATCTGCTTCCTTATATTGAAAAGTTTCACCAACTTTATCCGGGAATATGTATTGAGATGGCAAATTCATATTCATATCATATGTTAGAGCTTCTTAAGGACTCCAAGGCAGACCTTGCATTTATAAATATGCCTGTTGAGGATGATGAGCTTATAATAAAGCCGTGCCTTGAAATACACGATATTTTTGTGTGCGGTGCAGACTATAAGGAAAAAGAAAGCTATTCATGGGCTCAAATTGCAAAAGAGCCGCTTGTGTTATTGGAAAAGAATTCGTCATCGCGTAAAAATCTCGATTTACAATTTCAAAAAAAGCAAATACCTCTAAATCCGCAAATAGAGGTTGCGGCACATGAACTACTTATACAGCTTGCATCAATTCATCTTGGAATTTCGTGCGTGGTGGAGGAATTTGCAAAGGATAGCTTAAATAATGGAGTAATAAAAAAGATAAATATTTCGCCCCCAATTCCGTCAAGAAGCGTAGGTTGTGCATACGTAAAAAATCAACCGCTCTCTGTTGCGGCGATTGAGTTTTTAAAGCTTATAGGCATAGAATAGGCAAATGCTATTGAAAAATATTATAATTTATGATATTATATTTTCTAACAAGTGAAAAACAAGGAGTATAACCAATATGGAAAAGCTTACAAAAAAATATGGTTTAGCCACTGCTATATGTATGGTGGTGGGAACGGTAATCGGTTCTGGTGTGTTTTTTAAGGCGCAAAATGTTCTCTCAGCAACGGGCGGAAATATGCCGATTGGTATTTTAGCATGGGTACTTACAGGAATGCTCATGATTGTCTGTTCTTTACAATTTGCGTCTATGGCAACAAAGTACGAAAAGGTAAGCGGTCTTGTTGATTATGCCGAGGCAACCTGTGGCAAGAATTATGCATACTATATAGCCTGGTTTATGGTTAACCTCTACTATCCCGGTATGACATCTGTTCTTGCATGGGTATCTGCACGATATTTTGGTGTACTTTTTGGTTGGGATATAGCAAGTGCAGAGGTGTTGGCACTATCGGGATTTTTTCTTGTTTCAGCTTATGTAATGAATGCGCTATCACCAAAGCTTGCGGGTAAATTTCAGGTTAGTGCAACAGTTATAAAGCTTATTCCCATTACCTTGATGGCAGTTGTGGGAACGTGTGTGGGACTTGCAAACGGAACACTTACCAACAACTTTATAACCGTTGTTACACAAGCAGTCGGAGGAACAACGACGAGCGGACTTTTTGCTGCTATTGTTGCAACCGTATTTGCGTATGAGGGTTGGATTGTTGCAACATCAATTAACACTGAGCTTAAAAACCCCAAGAAAAATCTTCCGCTTGCACTTATTATCGGCTCAATTATTGTTGTAAGTGCATATGTTTTATATTTTGTTGGTGTAGCAGGCGGTGCAAGCAGTAAGGTTCTGATAGACGAGGGTGCACCGACAGCTTTTATAAATATATTTGGCGGTATTGGCGGAACGCTATTAAATATATGTATTGTTGTTTCGTGTCTTGGTACTTTAAACGGACTTATGATGGGTGCAACAAGAGGCATGTATGCTATTGCAGTACGCAACGAGGGACCAAAACATGAGGTGTTTAGTCAGGTTGATTCTGAGACCAATATGACAACAAACTCTGCAATATGGGGATTGTTTGTGTGTGCAGTGTGGTTAATCTATTTTTACGGTGCTAATCTTACAAGCGGTTGGTTTGGGCTTTTTAACTTTGACTCATCTGAGCTGCCTATTGTAACTGTTTATGCAATGTATATCCCGATTTTTATTGCATGGATGAAAAAGGAAAAGGACCTTAGTGTGTCAAAACGCTTTATTTTACCTATTGCTGCAATAATTGCATGTCTGTTTATGGTATTTGCCGCGGTGTATGCGCATGGTATTACTCCGTATTTAACAGCAAAAGCAAATGGTACATTTGCATTTCCGGTTATTTTCTATTTAATTGTTTTTGCAGTTATCATGGCATTGGGCGCAATATTTAAAAAACCTATTAAAAGATAAAAACAGAAAAGAGAAATATGTATGAAAAATATATTACAAGAGGGCGCAAAAAAGCTGTCATTAGAGTTGGATGAAATAAAAATAGCTAAGCTCGAGAAATATGCTGCCTTGTTAAAGGAATGGAACAATAAAATAAATCTTACCGCTATAACAGATGATGAGGGTATAGCAACAAAGCATTTTCTCGACTCTTTAACTGCTCTATGCACAAACAAGGTACAGGGAAGAGTTATAGATGTCGGAACAGGCGCAGGCTTTCCCGGACTTGTTTTAAAAATTGCAAAGCCCGAAATAGAGCTTACGTTATTGGACTCCTTAAACAAGCGCATAAACTTTCTTGGTGAGGTTGCAAAAGAGCTTGAAATAGATGGAATAGAAA
>JAZNPJ010000190.1:0-5650 GCA_045589635.1 Clostridia bacterium | reverse complement strand
CAACATCATTAAGCTCTCTTATATACGCACCCCACATAACCTTTTTTATTCTTTCAAAATCTTCTTTTATAAGACCTTGCTCTTTTATTAAATCAATTTCGTTAAGAACAGTTTCAAAAACCTTTTGCGGCTCCTTTGACTCACCGTCAAGCGAAGAAAATGCATAATCGCACTGCTCGGTATAGTCGGTAGAAAAGCTTGCATTTATAAGTCCCTGTTCGTATAGCTTTTTGTATATCTTAGAGCTTTTTCCAAATAGCATTTTTAAAAGAATTTTAATTTCTATTGTCTTTTTAAGAAGTGCATCGCCGCCAAAGCCTGTGTCGGTATCTTTCCACCCCATCATAAACAACGGTGCACTCACACTTAGCTCCTGCTCGTTATATGACCTTGATATATCACAAGGCTCATCAGGATAAATTCTTTTTATTTCCTCTTTAAAAGGCTCATTTTTCTTTATCGACTTTTCAATGGTGTTAAATGTTTTTTCAACTTCAACGTTGCCGACTATCACAATAGCCATATTCGAAAGATTATAAAAAGTATTATAACACTTATATAAATAATCTGCATTTATCTTACTTATGCTCTCTACCGTGCCTGCAATTTCCTTTTTTATGGGATGATTCTGATACAGACAGTTTATAAAGTTAAAGAATAACTTCCAGCTTGGCGCGTCATCATACATTTTAATTTCCTGAGCAATAATTCCCTGTTCCTTTTGTACACTCTCATCTGTAAAATACGGGCTTTGTACATAGTCCATAAGAGTTTTTAAGTTCTCATCAATATTTGATGTTGCACCAAAAAGATATGCAGTCATATTAAACGAGGTAAACGCGTTTGCATTTGCGCCGAATTTTGAAAATTTATCAAATACATTCGAGCCATCAGGCTGGTCGAACATTTTGTGCTCCAGAAAATGCGCTATTCCGTCGGGAACAAGCGTGGGAGTATCCTCACCGGGAACAACAAACTCAGAATCAACACTTCCGTATCTTGTTCCAAAAATTGCATAGCTCTGGCTATAATCCTTCTTTGGGATTATATATACCCTAAGACCGCACTCAAGCTTTTTATAAAAAAGCTCCTCGTGGGTGATTTGATTGGTTTTGTGCTGTATATCCATTATAAATTTGCCTTACCTTTCAGGAAATAGACTGTATCCAATTCCAGTTTTTTTGCTACTTTTATTACGTCGTCCCTTGTAACAGATAAAATCTGCTCCTTAGCCTTTTCAATATCACGGTTTGTTCCCGTAATATGCTCGCCAAGATAGAAGTTTTGTAAATTGCGCTGGTCATCATATAAGGTGTTGTAGCTGTTTATTATAGACTGTATGCTCGACGAAAATTCAAGCTCGGATATGTTACCATTTTTAATTTCCTCAAGCTGCAGAAGTGATTCGTTTAAAGCCTTTTCGTAATTTTTAAATTCTATCCCCGCATTTACTATTAAAAGTCCTTTAAATCTCTCTAACTGAGATGAGGCGTAATATGCCAAGGACAGCTTTTCGCGCACATTGTTAAATAGCTTTGAATGTGCACCCGCACCGTATATACTGTTAAATACAATAAGCGAGGGATAGTCTGCATCAAGCGGCGAAATATTTGTACGAAAACCCACCGAAAGCTTACCCTGTGTAACGTCCATTTCTTCAATAACGTCTTTTTTGGGCGCATCCTTTTTAAGGATTTGTGTCTCGTAGAGCTTTGGTGTTTTAAATTCTATGTGCGATGTATATTCCTTTATGAGCGAGGCAATTTCCTCAACATCTGCCTCTCCGCATATATAAAAGTCAATGGGTGATGAGGCGATAATCTCTTTGTAGTGGCTATATAGCGACTTTGATGAGAGTTTGTCCATTCCGTCAGTTGTACCAAATGCACTGAGTGCAAAATTACTGTTCTGGCACATTTCCTCCTCGCAGCGGCGCATAGCATATGTGCGCTTATCATTCATAAGCGATAAAATTCTGTCCTTTGCGTTTTTCTTCTCCTGCTCAAAAATTGACGAGTCAAATGCACCATCATCAACACGTGGCTCAAATATTATACAAAGAAGTGTTTTTGTTAATTCCAAAAGCAACTTTTCTCCACACAGGGCATATTTGTCGGATATAGTTTCGCAATCAAAATAAAGAATCTGGTCCTCACCGCGTTTTAGTACCGTTGCACCAAACGACGCACCGTAAAGATTCTCAAACTGCTTTGATACCAACTCTGCGTCGGGATATTTTTTTGAGCCCATTTTAAGAACGTATGGCAACAATGCATTGGCACAAACCTCTTCTTTGCAGAGAGGACGATGAATATATGCAGCTATTGTTGTTGTCTTTAGTTTTGTCATTGGTATATATTTTAATGTAATATTCGAACCTACATTTATCTCTAACATATTCAACTTCTGACCTTTCGTTATTCTGATGTTTACCCACAAGGGTATAACATACCCATTATATATTATCTATTTTACATTATTTTTTTAAAAAAGTCAACCCACAAGGGCACTAATATCCTCTAATGACATATTTTTATGCAATGCAAGGTTAATTCCGCAGGCAATAGCCTTTGACATTTTTTTGATAACGCAGTCAATATCCTTTGAGGTTACCATAAGCGGTGCAATTTCCTGAGGGATTTGTATATCCGAAATATTTGCCGCGTCAATAACAGTAGGCACACCAATAGCAATAACCTTAACACCTAAAGTTTGGTGATTTAGACCCTTTCGGTCGTTACCCACACCCGAGCCTGGTTGAATTCCCGTATCGGCAATCTGAATGGTGGTCGACATTCTCTTTATATCACCTGCCGCAAGCGCGTCAACTGCAATTATTAAATCGGGTTTTATTTTTTGGCAGATTGAATTTATAATATCCATACTTTCAATACCCGTTGTACCAAGCACACCTGGGGCGATTGCACATACATTCCCTGCACTTTCTTCTAAGAGGTTTTTCATATGACGTGTAACAAAGAGGTTATTTAATACCTCGCTTCCAAGCGCATCAGGTGTTATTTGCCGATTTCCCAAACCAACCACCAAAGTCATTGATTCGGACGTTATTTTTGCCATTTTTTTAATTTCATCGCTTATTATATAACAAACATTCTCAAAATCTGCACTGCTGTACCTGATTTTGGGCGCTTCTATTGTTATATATGTGCCCTTGGATTTACCGATTGCTTTTTCCCCCAAATCGTTTAATATATCAACCTGAGTAATTTTTACTTCTCCTTTTTGCCATTCCTTTGCTATAACACCCTCAATTTCTCCTGCACTTTCTTTTTTTGTAAGCTCGTGCGCCTCAAGGGCAAGGTCTCTACGTATGTTTTTCTTCATTTTGAATTTATTACCTTTCTTTTTATATCTGTTATTTATTTTGTTCGCAAAAGAAATAAATAATACAAAAAAGAGGTATAAAATTAAACCGACCTCCGAAATGTTAGTCTAAAATCTAACAATCATAAGGTCGGTTTGAAATCTGTTCTATTAAAATTTAATTAAATGTTATTAGTTATTTTCGTATGCTACCCAATCGTGAATAGTTGTGTATGTAATATTTTCTTCTGATACACCTTGCTTTAACAACGCCTCTTTGGCAGCTCTCACACTTTCATTAGCCATCATTTCTGAGAATTCTTTTGTTGTAATTATAACTTCTCTTGCATCGCCGTCCCATTCAACATTACATTCGAACGCCTCCGAAACTGCTCTTAGCGGAATCATTGTTCTGTCGTTTATAATTTGTGCCGCAACATCAAGAGTTTTATCCTCTCTGTCTGCCGAGAAAATGCTTTTGAACTTATAAATCTCCATGTTGTCTGAGTCGATTGTTAAGTACACTCTTGTGATGTTATCTCTGCTATCGATTTGTACACGTCTTTCTTTTTCGTGCCATTTTACCTTTGCACCCATTGCCTCAAAGACACCTCTTGCAGGAACAAGAGTTCTGTCATTCTTTATAATGGCTGTCTGGTCGGCAAAGACAACTTCATTTCCGTTAAGTTTTACTGTGGGGTTTTCTGCCGCAACTGCGCTTATGCCCAGTAGCATTATCGCAGCCAAAGTTCTTGAGACTATTTTTTTCATTTTAGTATCATTCCTTTCTTTTACTGTTATCACAGGACAAAGTCTGTAAGAAAATTGTTTGTATTGTCTTTTGAAAAAGCGACGGCGTATGTTGATACTCCGAGCTTTTGAAAATGGCAAGACAGGCAATTTTATTAAGACTTATATCTCCTTTGTTTAGAATTTACTATCTACATTGTACCACAAATATCTGATATTGTCAATTACAGGTTTTTATGAAAAAAAAGAGGACGGAAAATCCGTCCTCTTATGTTTAATCAAATATGATTAAGCATTTACCCATTCATCAACTGTTGTTACAGTTACGTTACCTTCTGCTAGACCATCTACTCCTGTAAGAGCTCTCCTAGCAAGGTCTGTATTTGTAACTGATGTTGTAATGATATCTTCAGATGAGAAGATAGATATATTCATTTTTGGCATTTCAAAATTTTTCATTATATTTCTCCTCCTCTAAATTATTGTGTTACAACGTTTAGCTTAACTGCACTAACGTCTGTAGCGCCTGTTATAACAATACCAAGCTTAACATTACCATCAAGGTTAGGAAGGCTACCTAATTCATACTTCTTAGCAGCGGTGCCGAAGTTTGCTGTCCAGTAAGCTGATGACTTGCCTTGTGTGAAAGCTCCTTCTGCCCAGTATGCAACTGCTGCATCACTGTCTTCGATGTATACTTCTTCTGAACCAGCTACAGCATTTTCTACAAAATTAGCATCAGTTGTTACTGTTGTTGGACCTACAGGACCTGCAGCTGTGATTGCAATAGCTACTTTTGCAGTTTCATTTGCACTTGTTCTATTTGTATTAGAAGTACCTACTTTTACATCAGTAGAAGTTTTTAAAGATATTTCTGACGTTTTTGCTGTTTCAGATATAGCTTTTAGTGTGAATGTACCAAATTGAAAATCGCAAGTATAATCTTCATCACCTAATATAAATTTTTGTGTGAATGTTATATTTCCAGAAGCCGCATTACCTAATGCAATACCCGGATCATTACTAAGTCCCAATTCGTGTCCTGTTGAAGAATCTGTTTCTGCCTCAACAAACTCAAAGTCTGCTACATCCCACGCAGGAACAACTTTTGTTGTTCCCAAGTATTGATAACCACTTGTGTCTCCTGTCATAGCAACAGTAATTGTAACAGTTTCTCCATTAGCAACTGTTGTCTTATCTGCTGTAAGTGTAACAGCTGCGTCTGTTGTAATAGCAGCAGATGCTACTGTGCTAAACACACCTACAATCATAAGCATACTAAGTAAAATACTTATTTTTTTCATTGTTTTAATCTCCTTTTATTTTATTACTCCCATTCTTCCCAGAATCTATAACCCTCGCCAAAGAATTCGTCGAAGTCATCATATCTGTCTGCATAGTATAAATCTAATGCAATTATGTCTATGTCATCTACCGACCCATCAGGGAACACATCAGCTGCCAACCAGCAAGGACTTGTTTCATCTTCCCAGAATCTATATCCCTCGCCAAAGAATTCGTCGAAGTCATCATATCTGTCTGCATAGTATAAATCTAATGCAATTATGTCTATGTC
>JAZNPJ010000189.1:0-10983 GCA_045589635.1 Clostridia bacterium | reverse complement strand
ATTTTTGCTTATTCTCTGGCTTACTAATAGCTCGTCCATGAGTATCACTCCTTTAAATTATTTATCCCAGGGCATTACATCGCCCTCTTCGCGTAAATAATCAAGGATTTTCCATACACCCTCGCCTGTGGCACTGTCAACCTCAAAAATTGTTTTACATCCTGCAAGTGAAAGCCATCTTCTTGCACGCAAAACATCTGCACATGGGTGATTGATTTTTGTTACTATTCCTATAACTTCTCTGTTACATACAGGAGTTACACATGGCGGATATAGTGAATATGGCTCTGTTGCACTCATAAGGAGACCTACAACATCAGCTTCAAAGGTATACATGGCCAAAGCTGAGCCAAGATGTTTAGCTTGTATATACTCGCCGGGTGTATCCATAATAACGTCAAAGCGGTTTACATATTGTGTTTTTTCGTAACGTATTTTTTCACCCTTTAGCGCCTGTGTAAGAGTGGTTTTGCCGGCTTCACTTCTGCCTACAAGTATTATCTTCTTCATGTTCTGGTTATTTCACAAACAGAGAAACCAAGCTTTTCTTGCGAATATGTACACATAGCGCGTATGGAGGTCTCAACATCTGCAACCATACCTGTTATTATAAGAGTACCACTGAATCTGTCCACAAAGCTTAAATCTATATTTGATGTTTTAGTTGCAATATCTGCACCGATTACCGCAGTTTCTGCGGGTGAAAATGTTATAATACCTATTGCGCTTTTTTTGTAGTCTATTGCGGGGTCAAGACCAAGCTTTACATATAAAACAGGGTCAGGTCTTGCTATAACATGTGCTAATGTGATTTGTTTTCCGGGCACAAGTTCTTGTATAATACGCGTTTTTTCTACGTTGCCCGATAATATATTATCCATGGTTTTAATATCCTTTCGAATTTGTATAAGTCATATACAATAAGTATACCACATTTTTTTAAATAATGCAAGTGTTTTAACCAAGCAAATTTTTTAAAACTTCATTTGCACTCATATATCTAAAACCCTCATTATCCTTTATAACTTTGCTTGTGTCGGGACTGAATTTATCGTAATTTGTTAGATATGACATTCCCTTGGAACAGTCGGGGAATTTCTTGTACCAATCACCAAAATAATCGTTCATATATTGCTCGGCAAGAATAACTGCTTCGCTGTCCTCGTTGCCATTTGCCGATGGTGTTCCGCAAAGTCTTACTCCCGGTGGTGAGGACAGTGCAACAACAAGGCTTCCGTCGGTACATTTTCCTATTACAATATATGCAAAATTATCGCTTTGCGAACTCATTATATCACCGGGACGGTGCACTGTTACGTCAGATTTAGGAGTTCTTTTTCCTAAAGCAAGCGCGGATAGTTTTTCGTCGTAGGTTTTTGCATCAAACACAAATCCGCTCTCGCCGTTTTTTGTATAAAGTGTGTTGTACAACACCCAACCAATATAGCCTGAGGCGTCAAGACCGCTTTCTCTGTTTGAATAATTTTTGTGGTTGTAACGTTGGTCCTGTTTTGAATAAAAATCCTTCCATCTCCCGTCAAGACCGAGCGTTGTAGTGGTTGAGGACGCACCCGTATCCGCACTGTTCCAGCCACCACCATATATATACATTGTGCTGCCTACGGGTTTTAGTGCATTTTGCAAAAGCTTTTTTACCGAGGCATCGCCGGCATATGATACCGGTTTTTGCTCTGGTTTTTCTTCTTGCTTTTTATCTGTTTTTGTATCTTCTTTTTTTTGGGTTTCCTCTTTTTTTTGAGTTTCTTCCTTTTTATCACTGACCTTATGGGTTGTGTTGTTTGTTGGAGTATCGGGAATGGGAGTGGCTTGTACAATCTGAGTGATATCCGTATCAGGCGGAGATAACTCTATGCTTTGCTTTCCTATATATCCTAAGGTGGTAAGCACAGCAAGAATAAGCGCAACAGGAATGAGTATGCGTCTTAGCAGTGATTTCCTTTTTCTCTTTTTCTTTTTTGTAGCCATAATATCATTCCTTTCTGTATTATTTACCTGATAAATAATTTATTTCGTGGCTTGTAAGATGGCGCCAGTGCCCTAATGGTAGATTTCCAAGCTCAACCTTGCCAATGCTTATTCTCTGTAAGGCAACAACCTTTGAGCCTACTGCCTCGAACATTTTTCGCACCTGTCTGTTTTTGCCCTCGTGAATGGTTATTTTAACTATGGTAAAACCATCAACTGCATTCAAAATTTCTACTTGCGCAGGTGAGGTTATATAATCCTCGACCTTTAGACCGCGTCTTAGCTTATTAAGACCGCTTATTGTAATTCCACCCTTTAGTGTGGCAATATAAGTTTTGTTTATATTAAATTTGGGATGTGAAACCTTATAAGTAAAATCACCGTCATTTGTGAGTAATAAAAGTCCCTCTGTATCATAATCAAGTCTGCCTACGGGGAATATACGTACATCCTTTAAATCGTTTTTTATAAGGTCAATAACTGTTTTTCGTTCAAACTGGTCCTTTACGGTAGAGACATAACCAACGGGTTTGTTAAGCATAATATAATAGTTCTTGTTTTTTGTTTTAAGCTCAATGTTATCAAGTAAAACAGTGTCCGCACCTATTTCTACCTTTGTGCCCTGCTCTCTTATAACAGTACCATTTACCTTGACTCTGCCCTCATCTATAAGGGTTTCAGCGCCTCTGCGTGATGCGGCACCGCTCATTGCTATAAATTTTTGTAGTCTTACTATTTCTCCCATTGGTGTATATATCCTTTCTTAGAACAGAAGCTTTTTTAGTACTCTCTCAAGAATACCCAAAAAGCTTTTTTTTAGCTTGTATGTGTTACATGGTGGTATCTCTTCTTCAGATATTATATCTACTGTATCTATTAGTGTGTCATTTTGAATTACATTGGCATAGCCAACCTTTTCACCCTTATTTATACCATTAGTCAGGTCAGGGCTAACGTGATTTTCAACAAGAATTTTGGAATAATCGTTGTTAACTGGTACACACAACGAGTTTTTATATACTAATTTGTATTTCTTTTCGTCAATTTCTGCAATACGTACGCACTCTCCCGCGTTTGTCGCATATGCGGGGCGGTGAGTGTCAAAGCAATAATCAAGCATCTCGGCGTGTGATACCCAGTCGTTTTTATCGCCCAATGTAACTGCAATAAATTGCATACCATCACGCGCTGCACTGCTTACAAGACATCTGCCTGTCTTTTTTGTGTAGCCTGTTTTTACACCTGTGCAACCCTCAAAGCGCGATAAAAGCTTGTTGTGATTAACAAGAGGAATAAGTCTTTCACCGTTTTGAGCACGTACCTCTCTGTATTTTGTAGAAACAATTTCTTTAAAAGCCTCGTTTTTTAGAGCATATCTTGTAATAAGTGCCAAATCGTATGCGGTGGTGTAATGCCCGTCATCATCAAGTCCGTTCGGATTCATAAACTGTGTATTTTTTGCGCCAAGCTCATATGCTTTTTTGTTCATCAAATCTGCAAATGCTTCGGGTGTTTTTGCAATGTGTTCTGCAATGGCAATAGCAGCGTCATTTCCGGAATTAAGCATAAGGCCATAGAGCATATCGTGCATAATATATTCCTCGCCCTCACGGACATACATAGAAGACCCCTCGGTATTCTGTGCCTTTTTTGATATTTTAACAACATCATATATACTGCTGTTTTCCAAAGCAATAAGTGCGCTCATAATTTTGGTGGTGCTTGCCATTGGATGTTTTTCGTATCCGTTTTTGTGCCATATAACTTCGCCCGTTACCTGATTTATAACGCAGGCTCCAAATGCACTGTCCGCCATAGCATATACATGGCATGTGTCAATAACAACAAATAAAAGTATAAATATAAAGATTTTTCTCATAATAACAGTCCTTTACTTATAAGGTTTTATGTAATTTATACAATTATTAAAGTATATGAAAAAAATATGTTTTTAAACCTTGACAAATGGTAAAAATACTGTTATAATACTTATTGTTGTTAAGACGCGAAGGTGGCGGAATGGCAGACGCGCACGTTTGAGGGGCGTGTGGATTAACCGTGCCGGTTCAAGTCCGGTTCTTCGCACTATGTGTCGGAGAACTTAATAAGCTCTCCGGCAGATTATATCTAAATTTTATCATATTTTAAATGATAAAGCAAGTATATTCAAAAAAATAATAAATTTTATTGCGGAATAGTGTAAGGGTAGCACATATGACTCTGACTCATCTGGTGAGGGTTCGAATCCTTCTTCCGCAGCTACGTCGGAACAAGTTATGCTTGTTCCGATTTTTTTATGCTCCGTTTATTTAGATATAGCAATGTAAATAATAATAAAATTCCAAAATATTACTTAGTTGTATTATTTTATAAAAAATGATTGACAAATGTGGGTAAAAATGCTATAATCAAGGCGAAATAACAGGAATTGGAGGAGATACAATGTCAAAAATACCTGAACTATTAAAAAGTATAAGCGGTGAGGATATTAAAACCGTTGAAGACTGGGAGAATTTCAGACGTCCTGAAATTATGAATTTACTTTCTGAATACATATACGGAGTACGTCCTGTAGACAGACCATCAGGAATGGAATTTAAGATAGTTGAAGAAAAGAAATCACATATGGGACATAAGATGGACTATCAAAAGATTATTATATCTTTTATGGGTTATTCTTTTGTTGTTCATGCGTACTTACCACAGAACATAGAGGGTAAAATACCTGCATTCGTATATGATATGCACGAATATCAGGAAGAAAGATTTAATTTTGAAACTGAAATTGAATGTGCTAATATAGATTTTGATGAAATCACAAAAAGAGGTTATGGAATTTTTGTAATGCCTACATCAGGAATATATCCTGACTGGGAGCATAAGTCAAATTACAAAGACGGAGTGTTTACAGTATTCCCGCCAAATGGGGAAAGAGAAGATAACGCGTGGGCTACAATTTCTGCGTGGAGCTGGGGACTTTCAAGAGTAATTGACTATCTGGAAACTCTTCCGTACATAGATATGGAAAAAATTGCGGCGGTTGGCCACTCAAGAGGCGGAAAAACTGCACTCTGGTGCGGTGCAACAGATAAGAGAGTTGCCTGTGCAATATCAAACAATTCAGGAACTGCCGGTGCAGCTATGCATAGAGAAAAAATAGGAGAGCATATAAAAGATATAAACATAACTGACTGGTTCTGTAAGAATTATCATAAATTCAATGACCGCGAGGAGTTTTTGCCTGTTGACCAGCACATGCTTATAGCTTCTCTCGCTCCAAGACTTTGTTATGTTTCAAGCTCATCAAATGATGACTGGGCAGACCCTGAGGCAGAACGTCGTTCATGCAGACTGGCAGGCGAGGTTTATGAAATGTATGGCAAAAAGGGTGTGGTACTACCCGACGAACCCGTAGAAATAGAAACAGCATATCATGAGGGCTCAATCGGTTACCACTCAAAGCCTGGCGACCATGGTATAACACATTATGACTGGAAAATGTTCTTAGACTTTTTAGACGGTAAGTGGAGATAAGGGGAAATAATATGGAAAACCTAAAAATACTTGTTGCAGGTGATTTCTGCGTAAGATATAATCAACCAGAACTTTTAGATGAAAAACTTCAGGATGAAATAACAAAAGAAATTGCAGAGCTTGCCAATAAGCATGATTTTTCGATGCTTAATGTTGAAACTGTATTTTCAGATGTAGAAACACCAATCGTAAAATCAGGTCCGCCTTTACGTTCAAACACCGAATATCTTGGCTTTTTAAAAAAGTTTAATTTTAATATTGGTGCTTGCGCAAACAATCATATGGGCGACCAGGGTTATGACGCACTTTTAGAAACCGTTGAGCACATCAGGGAAATTGGAATGCAAACGGTTGGTGCAGGCAAAAATAAGGAAGAAGCAGAGTCTGTACTTTATGTAGAAAAGAACGGACTAAAGCTTGGAATTATAAACTGTGCAGAGCATGAGTTTGGTATTGCAGAAGATGACAAGCCTGGTATGGCAGGCCTTGATTATTATGATACATCAAAGATTATAAAAGAAGCGAAAGCAAATGCAGATAAAGTTTTGGTGTTCATACATGGCGGAAACGAGGAAAATCCACTGCCAAGAAAGGGTATGAAGAAGATTTGCAGATTCTTTGCGGAAGCTGGAGCAGATGTGGTGATTGTTGGTCATGCTCATTGCAGACAAGGCTACGAGATTTACAATAACGTTCCTATTTTTTATGGTATGGGTAACTTCTTTATGCAGACAAAAAATTATAACTATGGTTGGGAGCATGGTTATATGGTAAGCCTTGAGCTTTCAAAGGAAAATGGTGTAAAGTACGAGATAATTCCTTACAGACAAGCCTATGACGGAAGCTTCTTCGAGGTACAAAAGGGCGAGGATAAAGAAAAATCGTTAAAGTACATAGACCATATTTCACAAATTATGCAAACAAAGGAATTGTACAACAACTTAACTGTTGCATGGTCAGCTATGTATATGAAGGATGTAATAGACTGGTTCAAGTTTGATGGCAGACCATGGGACGATTTTAATACATTGTTTGTAAGAAACGGTTTTACTTGCGAAAGCCATAACGAGCTTTATGCTACATACTTTAAGGCATATTGTGAACAAAAGACAGATAATTTGGAGCCATACTTCGAAATGATTAAAAAACTACAAAATGGTGAAATTTTAGATGTAGAAATGGTATAATATAAAGACCTCTTTCGGATATAGCCGAAGGAGGTCTTGATGTTTTAGATTAAAATTTTTAAAATGTATTGACAACACAAAAATAATATGGTAAAATTTCAATATAAACCGTTGAGGGAGAGTAAGTAAGTTTTACCTCTTTTTCAAGAGAGAGCTATAGATGGTGTGATTATAGCGAAAAATGTAAAACCCAATGGACTTCCGAGGGCAATCAGAACAAGGTATGGCCTTTAGTATGTGCGACGGAGTAAGGCACTCCGTAATCAAAAGTCAGCATATGTTTGTATGCGTAAAGTGGATATAGCAAAGCTATATCAAGCCGGGTGGCACCGCAGGAATATTTTCTCCTGTCCCAGCATTTTGTGGGATGGGATTTTTTTGTTTATTCTATTCCAATGATACAAACAGATTTGTTTAAAAATGAAAGGAGAAACAAAATGAACAAGTACAGAGATTTCGACAACTATTTAAAGGAAAATCCAAGCAAGGACGGATATTTTGGTGAGTATGGCGGAGCATATCTTCCCGAAAAGCTAATTCCTGCATTTAAAGAGGCAGATGACGCATATGAGGCAATTTGCCATTCTGCGCAGTTTATAAACGAGCTAAGAAGAATAAGAAAGGAATTTCAAGATAGACCCACCCCGTTATATCACTCTGAAAGACTATCAAAAATATTTGGTAACTGCCAGATTTACTTAAAGAGAGAAGACCTTAACCACACGGGCGCGCATAAGCTAAATCACTGTATGGGCGAGGGATTGTTGGCAAAATATATGGGCAAGAAAAAGCTTATTGCCGAGACGGGTGCAGGTCAGCATGGTGTTGCTATTGCAACTGCTGCTGCATACTTTGGTATGGAATGCGACGTATATATGGGCGAAGTTGATATCGAAAAGCAACACCCAAATGTTGTACGTATGAAAATGCTTGGCGCAAACGTAATACCTGTTACAAAGGGATTAAAAACACTAAAGGAAGCGGTAGATGCGGCATTTGAGGCGTATCTTAACGAATATGACAACGCAATTTATTGTATAGGCTCAGCACTTGGACCGCATCCGTTCCCTAAAATGGTAAGAGATTTCCAATCCGTTATAGGTATAGAGGCAAGAGAGCAATTCTTAGAGATGACAGGAATTATGCCTGATGCAGTGTGCGCAAGTGTTGGCGGCGGTTCAAACTCACTTGGTATGTTTGTTCCATTTTTAGCAGACCCTGTTGAAATCTACGGAATAGAGCCTTTGGGTAAGGGTAGTAATATTGGCGATCATGCAGCAACAATGCAATATGGTACAAAGGGAAGAATCCATGGTTTCGACACCTACGTTCTTCAGGACGAGAATGGCGAACCGCTTCCTGTATATTCAATCGCAAGCGGCCTTGACTATCCGGGTGTAGGTCCTGAACATGCACATTTAAGAGATTTGGGCAGAGTAAATTATACAACAATATCTGATGAAGAGGCAATGGAGGCATTCTTCCTGCTTTCAAGATACGAGGGTATAATACCTGCAATAGAAAGTGCACACGCAGTTGCATATGCAATCAAATATGCAAAAGAGCATAAGAGTGGCTCTATTCTTGCTTGTCTTTCGGGCAGAGGCGATAAGGATATCGACTATGTTTACGAAAAGTACGGCTGCGGTGAAAAGTTTAAGCTTGACTATGATATATAATAAATCAAAAAACAGAGGCAAATGCCTCTGTTTTTATGTGTTTTTTATTACTGTGCACTTTCTTCTGCGGGCGCGGTATCCTCTGTTGCTTCCTCTGCAGGAGCATCTTCAACTACTTCTTCGCCCTCTGGTGTAACTTCTTCCTCAGGTGCATTTTGAGCTTCTTCCTGCGCCTTTTGTGCTTCTAACATTCTGTCTCTTTCAAACTGGTCAACGATTGGTCTTACTTCGCCCCATTTTGTTTCGCCTGTAATATCATCGCCAAGACCATATTGCTCTTTAAACTGTTCAAGCGCCTCTTCTCCAACAAAGTTAGCAAGAGTTGCCTGGTCCTGAGCATCGCCCCATGTTGTTGTTTCTGTAACGTCATCGCCAAGTTCAAGCTCTGTTTTTAATTCGTCTACAGTCATTCCGTACATTTCAGATATTGCACTAAGTGGCATTGTGTACATTGCAGCAGATTCGTATGTGTTCTTTGGCATATCTGCAGGAAGATGATATTTTGCAAGAAAATCTGCATAATCATATCCCATAAGGTCAGCCACCTCTGCTACTGTTCTGCCTGTTGTATCAATATACTTTCTGTTGTATTTGTTGCCTGTTAAAAGTAATACTGCAGCTACAATAATAGCTACAACAACTACGCATATACCTGCGATAATTGCAATCTTAGCACCGTTTTTCTTTGAAGCCTTAATAACTTCGCCCTCAACTGCCTGGGCAGGGTCATCTTCAACAGATTCCTCAACTACTACTTCTTCTGTTACTTCTTCAGCTGTCTCTTCAACCTCTTCGGCAACTTCATCGGCGGTTTCTTCTACAACTTCTTCAACTGTTTCTTCTGTTGCAGTTTCAACAACTTCTTCGTTTTCTAATTCGTTCTTGTTTTCTTCGCTCATTTTAAAACTTTCCTTTCTGATTATTCTGCATCTGTTTGTGTCTCTTGTGATGGTGCAGGAGTTGCATTTTGCATTTCTTCAATCTTTGCTTCAATAACTGGCTCTACTTCTGACCATAAAGTATCCATTGTTACGCTGTCGTCAAGAGCGTAGTACTCTTTTAACTGTTTAAATGATTCCTCATCATTTTGTACCATGGCTTTTACTGTCCACATAGCTTCAAAGTCTGAGTAAAGTGTGTTACCATCAGCCTTATCCTCGAGATAGTATTGTTTTAGAATTTCTTCAACAGTTGTTTTTGCAAAAGTTGCATAGTTTGTCAGTGTCATTTTGCCAATAACATCTGTCTGAGAAGAATTCTTGGAAAGACCGGCATCCTGTAAACCATATTTTTCGATAAATTCATCAACCGAAACACCCTCGGTTTTTGCCATATATTCCAAAGTTGATTCTCTTTGTCCAGATTCAATCTGGGAGCTTATAACCTTTGTAGATACTGTAGAATATATTGCATATACCGAAATACCTATAACTACAACCATAACAATGGTTATGATAGTGTTTAGTAAGTTATTAGAGGATTTTTTTTGCCCATTATTTTTTGCCATAAAGCATTTCTCCTTTCGATTTCTCAACTAAGTAATAATATATCATTTTTTGGCAGAAAAATCAATAGTTATTTGTTAAAAAATTTTAAACATTTAATAAATAAATTCAAATTCGAGGTCGCCTATTCTTACTATTTGTCCCTCTTTTATGCCTTTTTCTACCAATTCTTCAATAACGCCGTGTTTTAGCAGCATACGTTGGAAATATTGCAGCGATTCTCTGTCCGAGAAGTTTACACTGCCGCCGACAGCCTCAATCCATGGACCTTCAACGACAAATGTTTCGTTTTTGCGGCGTACGCTAAAGCCTGCATCATCTTCGAAGAATTCTTCCTCGTTAATGTCCATTTCTGCCTCATATACACGGATTGGCGGTAGTTTAGAAAGCTCTTCATAAGTTTTCATCATAAGCTCTTTAACACCTTTTTGAGTTGCAGCACTTATTTCGAAAACAATATTTCCGCGCTTTTTCATCTCGGCTAAAAACTCTTCGTAAGCCTCCTGATTCTGAATTATATCAGTTTTATTTGCTGCAATAATTTGAGGTCTTTCTTCTAATTCAAAGTCATATTTTGAAAGCTCGTCGTTTATTATATCAAAATCCTCGATTGGATTTCTGCCCTCAATAGACGACACATCAACAACATGTATCAGAATTCTTGTTCTTTCAATATGGCGTAAAAATTCATGACCAAGACCTACTCCGTCGCTTGCACCCTCAATAATGCCCGGAATATCTGCCAAAACAAAGCTTTTTCCTCCACCCAAATCTACAACACCAAGATTGGGTTCAAGCGTTGTAAAGTGGTAATTTGCAATTTTGGGGTCAGCTTTTGTAGTCTGTGAAAGAAGTGTTGATTTTCCTACATTAGGAAAGCCAACAAGCCCTACGTCGGCAAGCAGCTTTAGTTCGAGAATAATTTCGCGCTCATCTCCTGATTGACCATTCTTTGCAAAATTAGGAGTTTGGCGAACTGCAGTTGCAAAGTGAGCACTACCCCAACCGCCGTTGCCGCCGCGTGCGATAATAACATCTTTTTCAGTGTAGGAAAGATCGTCTATTATGCGGTTGCTCTGTGCGTCGCGGACA
>JAZNPJ010000188.1:0-15300 GCA_045589635.1 Clostridia bacterium | reverse complement strand
AGTTACTGAGGAGCTAAAACTAAATCGAATTATTACCTCTTCAAAAGTACAAAAGCTTGTTGAGGGCGACGTGATTGTACCTGATATAAAGCCTGATGTTTTAAAGCTTTTGCAAACGGACGCGCTAACGTTTATTACGGACAAACATATAACTGACGGGTCCGCAGAAGTAAAAGGAAAGGTTGACCTTACAATGCTATATATTCCCGACTCAGAGGAGGACAGGGTAAAAAGCATAAATGCGTGTTTTGATTTTGATGAAAGCATTGTAAACAGAGAACTTGCTGTTACAGACAGTGTAATACTTGACTCTTATGTTGAAAGAGTAGAAGTAAACGTTGTTAATAGCCGAAAATTAAAAATCAAGGTTGTTGTGGCTATTGAATATGAGTTTATAAAAACAACACCTCTGTTACTTGCAGTTGATACCGAAGACGGTGAAGATGTACAAATAAAAAGAGAAACAATCTCAGTACAAAACAGTGTAGGTATAACGGAAAGTATTTTTGATATACACGAAAAAGCAGAAATAGCATCAGGTCAGGAGAGTATAGGCGAGCTTCTTAAATATGATATAAAAATAGCTGATTGTGAACATAAGCCCATGGGCGAAAAGGTTATATTAAAGGGTACATTGTGTGTATGTGTTCTTTACATATCAAAATCGGGCAATATAGAATTCAGTGAGAGTGAAATTCCGTTTACAGAGATTGTTGAAATAGAAAATCTTTCGGAGAGCAGCTATTGCGATATGGATTTATCTGTAGGTGAGTGCAGTATTACGCCTGAGGAGGATTCAGACGGTGATGTTCGCATAATCAATATAGAGTGCAGTATAAATTCATACATAAAAGCAGTTGAGGATATGGAAGTGGATATGATAGCAGATTGCTATGAACCATATAAAAATACATCAGTAGAACGCAAAAACATTGTTATAGATGAAATAGTATCACGACCGCAGACACAAAACACAATCAGGGATATAATAGAAATAAGTAGTGATATGCCATCAATTACAGGTGTATATGATGTTTTGGCACATCCATGTATGATAAATGCTTCAATAACTGGCGGCAGAGTGGTTTGTGAGGGTAAAATAGAGGCATTTGTGCTATGTATTTCGGATAGTGCCCAAAGCCCTGTTTGCAGTATAAAAAAGGAAATACCTTTTAGCTATATGATTGATGATTGTCCTGATAGCGAACCGCTTACACCAAAAGTTAAAGCACAGATAAAACATATTGGCTACAGTCTTAATGCTGCGGGAGAAATTGAACTCAGGGTTGTGTTGGCGCTAAATGCAAATATCATAAAGCAGCGCAGTATAGATATAATAAGCGATGTATGCGATAGTGATGTAAATACAAAATTTTGCGATGGAATAGTAATCTATTTTGTACAACAAAATGACACATTATGGAATATTGGTAAAAAATACTGTGTTCCTACACAATCTATAGTGGATTTTAATTCGCTTAAGGAGGAAAAATTAAAGGAGGGAACAAGACTGTTAATACCGGGAAGATGATAAAAATAAAATAGTTGACAATTATGGAATTATGTTGTATAATATAGCGCGTATGTATTTTTATTAAACATATCATAATATTAGAGGAGGAACACAGGAATGAACGTTAAGGAATATGTCTTGACCGCAGAAGGTAAACAAAAGCTTGAAGCGGAGCTTGAACATTTAAAAAATGTTACAAGAAAAGAAGTATCTGAACAAATCAAAGAGGCGCGTTCTTATGGGGACCTTTCGGAGAACGCTGAATACGATGCAGCAAAAGATAAACAAGCAGAAGTTGAAGCGCGCATAAGTGAGATTGAGCAAATGCTAAAGTATGCTAAAATTATAGAGGCAACAGACATAAAAACAGATATCGTAACACCGGGAGCAAAAATTGTACTCGAAATGTTTGGCGAGCAGGCAACATATACACTTGTCGGAACATCAGAGGCAGACCCGAACAAGAATATGATTTCTTATGAATCACCCGTAGGTGCAGCAGTATTAAATCATTCGGCAGGTGAAGTTGTTCAGGCGGCAGCTCCGGCAGGAAGCATAGAAATCAAGATTATTAAAATAGGCGACTGATTAAACTAAACAAAGGGACGGAGTTATTCGTCCTTTTGTTATCTTTTTTTAAGAAAGGCTCTGAATTATGAAAAAAACAATAGAAAAGCTCAGCAATATGCGAGGAGTTTCGGGTTTTGAATACCTGATAACTGACGGGATAAAGGAAATGTTTTATGAGTGTGCAGACCAAGTGTATACAGATGCGTTGGGAAGTGTTATTGCACATAAAAAGAGCAAGAATGAAAATGCACCAAAAATTATGATAGAAGCACATTGCGATGAGATAGGGCTTATTGTTACAGGCATAACAGATGAAGGATATATAACATTTTCGAATGTTGGCGGAGTAGATAACAGAATTTTACCATCACTTGAAGTTGTTGTTCATGGTAGTGAGGATATAAGCGGTGTTATTGGTATAAAGCCTGATAATTTATTAGAAAAAGACAAGACTGTGAAAATAAAGGATATGGCAGTTGATACCGGTCTTGATGTAAAAACTATAAAAGAGATCGTAAGTATTGGCGATAGCATAACCATGGCTCAATCTGTAGGAGCTTTGGGGAAAAATCAATGGAGCGGAAAGTCGCTTGATGACAGAGCAGGAGTTGCAGTGCTTGTAAATGTTTTGTCGGAACTAAAAAACGAAGATTTAGATGCCCAAGTATACGCTGTTGCAGCAGTTCAGGAAGAAGTGGGTTGCCGAGGTGCAAAAACTGCAGCCTTTTCTGTAAATCCTGACTTGGCAGTTGCCATTGATGTTACACATGCAATAACGCCCGACAATTCTGAGGGAGCATTTAAAACAGGTAGCGGAGTTGTAATAGCAACAGGACCAAATATTCACCCTAAGCTTTATAATAAGCTTATATCCTTGTGTGAGGAGAATAACATTAAATATGAAATCGAAGTAGAAGCAGGCGATACGGGAACTGATGCATGGGAAATTCAGACTGCAAGGGACGGAATTCCGTCTGCGTTAGTGTCAATTCCTCTAAAATATATGCATACTTCTGTAGAAACAATGTCGCTTTCGGATATTAAAGCTACTGCAATGCTTTTAGGGGAACTGATAAAAAGTATTAGGGGGGATATATCGTGGTTGAACTTATAAAGGAAATAAGCGAAGTTAATGCCATAAGCGGTAACGAATATAAATTACGTGAATATATCCTGAAATTTGCGGAAAATGTAAGCGTTGATACTATGGGCAACATAACAGTATTTAAAAAAGGTACATCAAAAGAAGATAAAAAGCTTGTGGTAGTAACACATACAGATGAATGCGGTTTAATAGTTACAGACATAACAGATGACGGATTTATAAAGTTCGAATGTGTAGGAAATGTTGAACTTCGTTCGCTTATATCAAAAAAAGTAATTATTGCAGATAAAGTAAATGGTGTAATTGGTATGAAAGCAATACATCTGCAAAAAAAAGATGAGCGCGAAACAGTAAAAAAGGCAAAGGAGCTCTTTATAGATATAGGTGCAAAAGATAAAAAAGAGGCACAAAAATATGTTAAAAAAGGTGATTATATATCCTTTGACACAAAATTCTCAAAAACACAAAATACTCTAAAAGGAAAGGCTTTGGACAGAATATGTGTAGCGCCACTACTTGAACTTATTAAAATAACTCCTGAATATGACACGTATTTTGTATTTACTGTGCAAAAAGAGGTTGGTATGAGAGGTGCAATGATTTGTGCTTCAAAATTAAACCCTGATTTTGTGGTTATAGCTGATACAGTCGAAAGTGCAGATATGTTTGGTTGTAAAGATAATGATATACAAGCAAGGCTTGGTGGCGGAGTTCTGATTCAATATGCAGATAAGTATTCTATTTCGGACAGAGATTTATTAAATAGTGTAGTAAAAATTGCAAATGAAAATCAAATACCATATCAGCAAGCAGGTTTAATCCGTGGATTTTCTGATATGGGTGAGGTTATAACCTCATACGGCGGAGTTAAGGGAGTAACATTATCTGTCCCCGTAAGATATACACATACGCCTGTGCAGATAGTAAATCAAAAAGATGTACAAGCACTGTTCGACTTAATCAAAGCAATTTTGAAAGGAAAGCATTTATAATGGAATTATTAAAAAAACTGACCCAGACAGACGGTGTTTCGGGTAATGAAAAGGAAATAAGTAATTTAATATATGAGAATGCAAAAAAATACTGCGACGAAATAAAAACTGATGCAATAGGTAACCTTATAGCCCATAAAAAAGGCAACGGCAAAAAAATAATGATAAGCGCCCATATGGACGAAATAGGTGTAATTGCATCTTTTATTGATGAAAATGGATTTATCAGATTTTCGAATATAGGCGGATTATACACAAAGCAGCTTGTAGGCCGAAGAGTTCGCTTTCAAAACGGTGTAGCAGGTGTTATAGGTTGTGAGGAAGAGGATTTTGATAAAAAAGCGCAAATTTCAAAGCTTTATATAGATATAGGTGCACAAAACAAAGACAATGCACAAAAGTATGTAAACATAGGTGATATGGGTGCTTTTTGCGGTGAATTTTATCAAAATGGTGATACTATTATATCAAAAGCGCTCGATAACAGAGCAGGCTGCTATATTCTTTTAGAAACAATGAGGGACATAAAAACTGATAATGATTTGTATTTTGTTTTTTCATCACAAGAGGAAGTAGGCTTAAGAGGTGCAAAGGCGGCAACATTTGATATTTCGCCTGACTATGCCATTGCGGTAGATGTTACAGATACGGGTGATTGTCCCAAAGCGCCTCAAAACAGTGTCAAGCTTGGCGGCGGTGCTGCAATAAAGGTTATGGACAGTTCAGTTTTATGTGATGCATTTGTTCGTTCTTTAATGGTAGAGACTGCAAAGGAAAATAACATACCATATCAGCTCGAAATTATGACTGACGGCGGAACGGATGCAGGTGCAATGCATTTATCAAGAGGCGGAGTAAAAACGGGTGGAATATCTGTTCCTACAAGACATATTCATTCTCCGTCGGAAATGGTCAGTGAAAAGGATATACAAAATTGTACAAGTCTTTTAAAAGCAGTATTGGAGAAACTATAAAATAACGGAGGAATAAAGTGAAAACATCTGATTTCTACTATGATTTACCCGGGGAGCTTATCGCGCAGACCCCGCTAAAGGACAGAAGCTCCTCGCGTCTTATGGTTGTGGATAAAAACACGGGTGATATTAAGCATAAGCACTTTTACGATATTGTTGACTATCTTAACGAGGGTGATACCCTTATTCTTAATGATACAAAGGTGCTCAGTGCAAGATTGTATGGTCAAAAAGAGGATACGGGCGGAGCTATTGAGTTTTTACTGTTGCATAAACATACTCTTGATACCTGGGAGGTTATACTAAAACCGGGCAGACGTGCAAAACCTGGCGCAAGATTTGTATTTGGTAATGGCGAACTAAAAGCAGAGGTTATAGATATTGTAAACGAAGGTAACCGCCTCGTCAGGTTTGAATACGAGGGAGTGTTTGAAGAAGTTTTAGACAGACTTGGCGAAATGCCTATACCGCCTTATATAACACAAAAATTAGAGGATAAAGACAGATACCAGACTGTATATGCAAAAAATCCTGGCTCTGCTGCTGCGCCAACAGCAGGATTGCATTTTACACCTGAGCTTATGCAAAAAATAAAAGATAAGGGTGTAAACATCGGTTTTGTAACATTGCATGTAGGTCTTGGTACATTCAGACCCGTCAAGGTTGAAGATGTAAATGAACACAAAATGCACTCGGAATTTTACATACTTCCTAAAATAACTGCCGACCTTATTAAAGATACAAAAAGCAAAGGCAAAAGGGTGGTTTCTGTAGGTACAACTGCAACAAGAGTATTGGAGACTGCGGGGCTTACGGGCGAAATAAAAGAAATGACAGGGTGGACAGATATATTTATATATCCCGGTAAAAAGCTTAATGTTATTGATGCACTTATAACAAATTTCCATTTGCCTGAGTCTACACTTATAATGCTTGTATCTGCTTTTGCGGGTAAAGAGAATATTTTAAATGCTTATAATGTTGCAGTTGGGGAAAAATACAGATTTTTCTCTTTTGGAGACGCAATGTTCATTAAATAAAATTTTTATTTAATGAACAAGTGAAGAGGTAAGAAGTAATAGTTAATAGGTGGGGTAGGGTTTCGTCATTTGACGAAACCCTATATTTGTTAAATTTATCTTTTTTTTCTTGCGATTTTTTGCGAAAATTTTGTTTTTCTTATTGATTTTATAAAAAAAGTGTGTTATAATGTTAGTTGAGAAAGTGTTTTTGTTATTTTTTAGAGCAAAAACAAACAAAACAAAGCAAAAAATTTAATTTATAATAAATGAAGGTGAATATCTATGAAAAAATTTAATACTACTGATATCCCAATGGCAGACAGAATTAAAAAGCTAATTGAAAACACATTTTCTGCAACTCCGCAAATAGAAACTGACAGAGCACGTTTGCTTACAGAAAGCTATAAGCAAACAGAGGCGGAGCCTATGGTAAAAAGACGTGCCTTGGCTTTTAAGCATATATTGGAAAATATTCCGATTACAATAAGAGACTATGAGCTTGTTGTGGGCAGTTCAACAAAACGTCCCAGAAGTGCTCAGACATTCCCTGAATTTTCATATGAGTGGTTGGAAGCTGAGTTCGATACTATAGAAACACGTGATGCAGACCCATTTTACATAAGTGAAGAAAACAAAAAAATTCTAAAAGAGGTTGGCGAGTATTGGAAGGGTAAAACAACAAGTGAACTTGCTACATCTTATATGTTCCCTGAGGCGATTTTGGCTATTGAACATAACATCTTCACACCGGGCAACTACTTCTATAACGGTGTAGGACATGTTACTGTTGCATACGATAAGGTACTTAAAATCGGATACAAGGGAATTATAGAAGAGGCAGCAAAAGAATTGGCAACTATGGATATATATGATGCTGATTATTCCAAAAAGCATGAATTTCTTGAGTCTGTTATAATCACAAGCCAGGCGGCTATTGATTATGCAAAAAGATATGCTGCTCTTGCTGCACAAATGGCACAAAAAGAAACAGACCAGACAAGAAAGAAAGAACTTCTTGCAATAGCCAAGAATTGTGAAAATGTACCCGAAAACGGTGCAAAGTCATTCCACGAGGCTTGTCAGTCATTCTGGTTTGTACAACTTCTGATACAAACAGAGTCAAGCGGCCACTCAATATCACCCGGACGTTTTGACCAATATATGTATCCATACTACAAAGCAGATATAGAAAAGGGTGCAATAACAAGAGAATTTGCACAAGAGCTTTTAGACTGCGTATGGGTTAAACTAAATGATATGAGTAAGGTAAGAGATGCAGCCTCAGCTGCAGGCTTTGCCGGATACAGTATGTTCCAGAATTTGTGTGCAGGCGGTCAGGACAGAGAGGGTAGAGATGCAACAAATGACCTGTCATTTATGTGTATACAGGCTTCAATGCATACACTTTTACCATCACCATCATTCTCAGTAAGAGTATGGAATGGAACACCTACAGAATTTTTGATTAAGTGCGCAGAGCTTACAAGAACAGGTATAGGTTTACCTGCTTATTATAACGACGAGGTAATTATCCCTGCTTTGATGAGCAGAGGTCTGACTCTTCAGGATGCAAGAGACTACAACATAATAGGTTGTGTTGAGCCACAGGTGCGCGGTAAGACAGAGGGTTGGCATGATGCTGCGTTCTTTAATATGTGCCGTCCGATAGAACTTGTATTTTCAAATGGTATGGATAAGGGCGTGCACGTAGGTCCGAGAACAGGCGAGGTTACCGAATTTAAAACATTTGATGATGTTTTAAGAGCATATACAATTCAGATGCATTATATGATTAAGCTTATGGTAAACTCAAATAATGCCATTGACGTTGCACATGCAGAAAGAGCACCATTGCCTTATCTTTCAAGTATGATTGATGATTGTATAAAACGCGGCAAGACCTCACAAGAGGGCGGAGCTGTATATAACTTTACGGGTCCTCAGGGCTTTGGTATAGCTAATATGGCAGACGGTCTTTACGCAATAAAGAAGCTTGTATTTGACAAAAAGTTAGCAACACTTGCAGACTTTAAGGATGCAATGCTTAATAACTATGGTGAGGGCTTAACTCCAAAAGCAGCAACTGCAGCTACAGCAGAGGTTGTTGATAATCTTGTTAAAATGGGTAAAAAGGTTGATACTCCTATGATTGAGGAAATATGTAAGATGTTCCTTGCAGGAGAAACCGACAAAGCTAAAAAAGACAGATATAATAAACTTCGCCAGATGATAGATGGTGTTGATAAGTACGGAAACGACGTTGAAGAAGTTGATATGCTTGCAAGAGAAGTTGCATATATCTATACAAAGGAACTCGAAAAATATAAAAACCCAAGAGGCGGTATGTTCCATGCAGGCTTGTATCCTGTTTCTGCAAATGTACCTTTGGGTGAGCAGACGGGTGCAACTCCTGATGGCAGACTTGCCAACACACCTCTTGCAGATGGTGTTGGTCCAAGAAGCGGTTATGACAGATTAGGTCCTACTGCTGCGGCAAACTCTGTTGCAAAATTAGACCATGGTATTGCCTCAAATGGTACTTTATACAACCAGAAATTCCACCCGTCAGCACTAAGCGGTGTAGAGGGCTTGCAGAACTTTGTATCATACATAAGAGCATTCTTCGACCAAAAGGGAATGCATATGCAATTTAACGTAGTAAGCAGAGATACACTTTTAGATGCACAAAAGCATCCTGAAAATTATAAATCACTTGTTGTAAGAGTTGCAGGCTACAGTGCACTGTTTACAACACTTTCACGTTCACTTCAGGATGATATAATAAACAGAACAGAGCAGACCTTTGGTTGCTGATGAGGAGAAAATAAATTGTTGGATTATTACGATATAAAAGGCAGAATTTTTGATATTCAGAAATACTCCATACATGACGGACCGGGAATAAGAACTATTGTATTCTTAAAGGGTTGTGCACTGAGGTGCAGATGGTGTTGTAATCCCGAATCCCAAAGCTTTGACATCGAAAAAATGATGTTTGACGGAAAAGAAAAAGTTATGGGTAAGGATGTAACCGTTGCAGAGGTTATGGATATTGTTCGTAAGGATAGCTTTTATTATCAAAGGAGCGGTGGCGGAATGACGCTTTCGGGCGGTGAATCACTGCTTCAGCCTGAATTTGCAATAGGTCTTCTAAAAGCGTGTAAGGACTTTGGTATAAATACTGCAATAGAAACAACAGCCATTGCGAAGTGGGAGATAATAGAGCAATATCTGCCGTATCTTGACTACGTGTTGATGGATATAAAGCATATGGATAGTGCAAAACATAAGGAATTTACACAACAACCAAACGAACGTATCTTAGAAAATGCAAAAAAGATAGCAGAGTCCGGAATGGTGGATTTAACAATAAGAGTTCCTGTTATTCCTACATTTAATCATACACCTGAGGAAATAAGTGATATTGCGCGCTTTGCGCAAAGCTTAAAGGGTGTAAAGAAGTTGCATCTTTTACCATATCACCGTTTGGGTCAGGGTAAATATCAGGGCTTAAACAGAGAGTATCTTATGGAGCATATAGAGCCTATGACTAATGAATATGTCGAAAAATTGCTAAAAGCAGCACAAAATGCTGCACCGGATTTGCATGTGCAAATAGGCGGATAAAGAATAATACGCGGTACAAACTGTACCGCGTATTTTTTATTTACCGATTAGTCGCATACACAAGTAACGATAACGATTATGATAAGAACCCAAAGAATCATATCTAAATCGAAGTTACAACCATTGCCTCGGCCGCAAGCAGACATTCTGTTTTCACAACATTCACCCATTTTGATAAGCCTCCTTTCTTTGATTGTAATGTATATTATGAAATTTTTAAAAAAAAGAGCCTGTACCTATTGCATTTTTTGGAAAAATGATGTATTATATATAGTGGATATTAGTGATTTTTTAAATCAAACTCAGGAGGTATAGCATTGATTAAGGAAAAAATAGACCGTATCAATGAGCTTGCAAGAAAATCAAGAGGCGAAGGTCTTACAGATTTGGAAAAAGAAGAGCAGGCTAAGCTAAGACGTGAATATATAGATGCAATAAAGAGTAACTTTAGAGCAACTTTAGAAAATATAGAATTTGTAGACGAAAAAGGAGATAAATAATATGGCGCTGATTTTACCAAAAGATTATAAATCAAAGCTTGACAGTCGTACAACAGAGCTGGCAATCAAGTTTATTAAGGATACATTTCAAAATGAATTAAAGAATGCACTTAATTTGCAACGTATTTCTGCACCGATGTTTGTAAATCCTAAAACGGGTTTAAACGATAACCTAAGCGGCGTGGAAAGGCCTGTTTCTTTTGATGCACCTCACGTTTGCAAAGAAAATCTTGAGATTGTTCATTCACTTGCAAAATGGAAGAGATATTCATTAGGTAAATACGATTTCGGTGTGGGCGAGGGCTTATATACCGATATGAATGCTATAAGACGTGATGAAGAGGTGGATAATCTTCACTCAATTTACGTTGACCAGTGGGACTGGGAGCTTGTAATTGATAAGGAACAGAGAAATATGGCTACACTAAAAGATGTAGTTAACAAAATATATGGTGCCATTGTTTCTACAAGCTCAATTTTATGTAAAAAATTTGAGGGCATTGAAACAATATTCCCTGATGAAATAACATTTGTTACAACACAGGAACTCGAGGATATGTACCCCGACCTTTCTCCAAAAGAAAGAGAAAATACACTTTTAAGAGAAAAGAAAGCAGTATTCTTAATGCAAATAGGTAAAACCCTTAACTCAGGCGAAAAGCATGATGGCAGAGCACCCGACTATGACGACTGGGAGTTAAATGGTGATATTTTACTTTATTATCCTCTTTTGGATATATCCTTTGAGCTTTCGAGTATGGGTATAAGAGTAGATGAAGAAACACTAAAAAGACAATGTGAGATGGCAAATTGCGAGGACAGACTGTCTATGGAATTCCATAAGGCAATTTTAGAAAAAAAGCTTCCGTACACAGTAGGCGGTGGAATAGGTCAGTCAAGACTATGTATGATAATGCTCAATAAAGCGCATATAGGTGAAGTTCATGCATCAGTATGGCCACAGGAGCAAATAGAAAAATGTAAGAATGCAGGAATTACACTTATATAATATAGGAGGAAACGATAATAATGAAAACAGTAATAAAAAAGCTTTTTAGAACACCTGACGAATTTGCCCAAAAGACAATAACAGTTTCAGGTTGGATAAGAACAATAAGAGTATCAAAAAACTTTGGCTTTGTTGAGCTAAATGACGGCTCATTCTTTAAGAATTTACAAATAATAGTTGAAGCTGATAAATTAGAAAACTTTGCACAAATTTCAAAGCTAAATGTTGGTGCATCTTTAACTGCAACAGGTGTACTTGTTATGACTCCCGAAGCACAGCAACCATTTGAGTTAAAGGCAGATGATGTAATTATAGAGGGCGAATCAACACCTGATTATCCTTTGCAGAAAAAACGCCACACCTTTGAATATTTACGTACAATTTCGCATTTAAGACCGCGAACAAACACATTTGCGGCAGTTTTCAGAATGAGGTCTGTTATTGCATATGCAATTCATCAATTCTTCCAGGAAAGAGGCTTTGTATATGTTCATACTCCAATTATAACTGCAAGCGACTGTGAGGGCGCAGGCGAAATGTTTAAGGTTTCAACACTCGATTTTGAGAATATGCCAAAAGATGAAAATGGTAATGTAGATTACAGTAAGGACTTTTTCGGTAAAAGTGCAAATCTTACAGTAAGTGGTCAGCTTAATGTAGAAACATACTGTATGGCATTTAGAAACGTATATACATTTGGACCAACATTCAGAGCAGAAAACTCAAACACAACACGTCATGCAGCAGAATTCTGGATGATTGAGCCCGAAATGGCTTTTGCAGAGCTTAGCGACGATATGGCTCTTGCAGAGGATATGCTTAAATATGTAATAAACTACTGTCTTGAAAATGCACCTGAGGAAATGGAATTCTTTAATAAGTTTGTTGATAAAACATTGCTTGACAGACTAAACAATGTAGTATCAAACGACTTCGGACATGTTACCTATACAGAAGCTATAGAAATTTTAGAAAAACATAACGATAAATTTGCATATAAGGTAAGCTGGGGTTGTGATTTACAAACAGAGCACGAAAGATACCTAACAGAGGAAATCTTTAAAAAGCCTGTATTTGTAACTGATTATCCAAAAGAGATTAAGGCTTTCTATATGAAGTTAAATGACGATAACAAAACAGTTGCCGCAATGGACTTACTTGTACCTGGTGTTGGTGAAATAATCGGCGGCAGCCAGAGAGAAGAAAACTACGATACACTTGTTAGTAGAATGGAAGAATGCGGTCTTGATGCTAAGGATTATGACTTCTATCTTGATTTGAGAAAGTATGGTACAAACAAGCATGCGGGCTTTGGTCTTGGCTTTGAAAGAGCGGTAATGTATATAACAGGTATGTCAAACATAAGAGACGTAATTCCGTTCCCAAGAACTGTAGGAACTGTTGAATTCTGATTTTTGGTATATATAAAGGAGTGGAGAAATAATGTCATCATTTATTAAATTAGGTATAGCATTGGTTGCACTTATTATAGTTTATAATATATTAAGACCTTTGTTTTGGGTGGCTATTATTGCTCTTATTATATATTGTATATATCTTGGTATACCAAATTACCATGTTATAAAAGCACAAGGGGCAATGTCGGATGGTGATTATAAAAAAGCAATCCGTTCATATAAAAAAGCCATAGCAACAAAAAGAGCAGGCGCAAATGTTAAAATCAACTATGCATATACACTAATGCGAGTTGGCGAGTTTGACAGAGCAGAGTCTGTTTTAGATGATGTAATACGTCTTGATAATTCAAAAAATGAAGATATAAAAAATGCTGCAAAGCAACAGCTTTGTATGGTATATTATAAGCAGGGCAGAATGCGCGAGGCACTAAGTAGCGCGTATAAAATGTTTAATGATGGCTACAAAAACTCCAATCTTTATGCAATGCTTGGATACTTTAAAATATTATGTAACGAGCCAATAGATGATGTAACACGCTTTTGCGAAGAGGCATACGAATTTAATAGTGATAACAGAGATATAGTGGATAATTTATCAATTTGCTATTATAAGCAGGGGCGTTATAAGGAGGCAAAAGAGCTTTCCGATAAAATCCTCGAAAAAAATCCTCAGTTTGTTGAGGCATATTATCACGGTGCACAGATTGCAATTAAATGCGGTGATACTAAAAGAGCAAAAGAGCTTGCCTCAAAAATAGATAGCTGTAACCGCTCTGATATGACAACAATAAGCGAGAGTGAGGTTAATAAGCTTAAAAGAGAGGTTGGTTTACTATGAGTATATCACCTCTTGCAGACAGACTTCGCCCCGCAACACTTGATGAGGTTGTTGGGCAAAAAAAGCTTTTGGGCGAGGGTAAGCTTCTTAGAAAAATAATAGAAAATAACCAAATTCCAAATATGATTTTCTATGGCCCGAGCGGAGTGGGAAAAACCACTGTTGCCAACATTATTGCCTCAAAAACGGGTAAAACACTTCATCGTCTTAACGCAACAAACGCGAGTGTTTCCGATATAAAGGACATATTCTCTACGCTTGATTCATTTTTGGCAATGGACGGTGTGCTTTTGTATCTTGATGAAATACAGCACTTTAACAAGAAACAACAACAGTCATTGTTAGAATATATGGAGAACGGTAAAATTACTTTAATTGCAAGTACAACCGAAAATCCGTATTTTTATGTGTATAATGCAGTATTATCCCGAAGTGTAGTATTTGAGTTCGAAAGTGTTATGAGTGAGGATATTGAGATAGCACTAAACAGAGCAATATCTTATCTTGAAGAAAACGACTATAAAGGCTACAAAATAAATGCTCAAAAAGAAGCAATAACACATATGGCACAGTGTGCAAACGGAGATGTAAGAAAGGCTCTTAATTCTCTGGAAGTTGCATGTATGTCATGTGATATAGATAAAAATACAATAAATATAAATCTTGAAACTGCAGTTGAGGCAACACAAAAAAAAGCGCTAAAGTATGATAAAGACGGTGATAGTCATTATGATATTTTAAGTGCATTTCAAAAATCAGTACGTGGCTCTGATGCGGACGCGGCAATTCACTATCTTGCACGCCTTGTAAGTGCCGGGGATTTACAAAGTATATGCCGAAGAGTTCTTGTTATGGCTTCGGAGGATATAGGTCTTGCATATCCGCAGGCAATAAGTGTTGTAAAATCGTGTGTAGACAGTGCATTGCAGTTAGGCTTCCCCGAAGCAAGAATTCCACTTGCGCAAGCGGTTATATTACTTGCGACCGCACCAAAATCCAACAGTGCAATAAATGCAATAGATAGAGCATTATCAGACCTTGGCACAAAGGATACGGGCGATATTCCTCCTCATCTAAAAGATGCTCATTATGGCGGTGCAAAAAAGATGGGAAGAGGAATAGAATATAAATATCCGCATATGTTTGAAAATCATTATGTTGAGCAACAGTATCTTCCTGATAATATAAAAGATGCTAAATATTACGAATATGGTGATAATAAAGCAGAAAACAGCGCAAAGCAATACTGGGAAAAAATAAAAGGAAAAAAAGAATAGTAATACCCTCAAAAGGAAAAGATAACTATATCAATTTATAGCTATTACTTTTTGGGGGTGTTTTTTTTGTTAAACAGAGGTAAAATGTATCTTTGCATTTCTGCATTTATATACGGGCTTGCGCCTATACTTGCAAAGTTTGCATACGATGGCGGTGTTAATGTGATTACAATTACTTTTTTGCGTGCTGCACTTGCTATACCGGTTCTTGTTGTAATTCTAAAAGCGGACAGGATTTCTCTTAAAATCACAAAAAAGGAATTAGCACAGATACTTCTGCTTGCAACACTTGGCGGTGCACTGCCTATATTGCTTTTATATATTTCATACAATCATATTTCGGCAGGTCTTGCAACAACACTGCATTTTGTGTATCCTATTCTTATTATTTTTGCATCGTCAGTAATTTATCGCGAAAGAATATCAAAAACAACAATTTTATCTGCAATAATTGT
>JAZNPJ010000187.1:0-3073 GCA_045589635.1 Clostridia bacterium | reverse complement strand
TATTGAAACCAAAGGAGATACATATAATACGGATATTTATGAAGAACTGGCATTGGTGAACAGTTTAGAAGCGTTAGACTTTGCCGATTATATATTCAAAACATATTTAAGCCATAAAAATGTATCATTATCAGATTTTGGATTTAATGTTCCACGTTATGGATATACCACTGCTACATTTGGAAATCCAATAAATTGGTAATATAAATGATTATCAATCAGAAAACAACAAACCAAAAGGGACACTTTTTGTGTCCCTTTTGTATTTATAATATTTCTTTTCTTAATTCTTCTCCACTCTTTGCACTTAAATATGCAGGTGGAATATCAAAGACTGTCTTACAGCCCTTTTGTCCCTCTTTGCTCATTCTGTATGCTGCTCTTGCATATGCAATCAATACTGATGTTGTAAATTCGGGGTTAGAATCGAGTGTAAGCTTGTATTCTATAACGTGCTTATTTTCACCCTCCCAGCCTGTATTACCGCTGCGGATTACCACGCCTCCGTGCGGAATACCGCTATGGTCTCTTATAAGCTCTTCTTCGCTTATAAAATAAACTGTGGTATCATAATCTGCAAAGTAGTTTGGCATAGTTTTTATTTCGTTTTCTATTCTTGCCTTGTCTGCGCCCTCCTCTACAACAACATAGCACTCACGTGTATGCTTCTCTCTTGTTGTAAGTGTTGGATTTTCGCCGTTTCGTACTGCATTTAGTGCCTCGTCTACAGGGACAGTATATTGTCTTGCATTTTTTACTCCGTCAATTCTTCTTATTGCGTCGGAATGTCCCTGACTTACTCCCTTACCCCAGAAGGTATATGTGTTGCCCTCGCAAAGAAGTGCCTCACCGTAAAGACGATTTAGCGAGAACATACCAGGGTCCCAGCCGACTGAAATTATGCCTATGTTTCCCCCCTCTTTTGCGGCTTTATCCACTGCGTCAAAGTGCTCGGGAATTCTTGCATGGGTATCAAAGCTGTCAACTACATTAAAATGCTTTGCAAATTCGGGTGTTTGCTCAGGTAAATCTGTTGCGGAGCCTCCGCAAAGAACCAAAACGTCAATTTTATCTTTAAAATTTAATATTTCATCAACACCATATACACCAACGCCATCAGTTAAGATTTTAACGTCTTTTGGGTTACGTCTTGTAAAAACTGCAACAAGCTCAAGGTCATTATTTTGCTTTATTCCGCATTCAACACCTCTGCCGAGGTTTCCGTAACCTACTATTCCTATTTTAATACTCATGTTTACCACTCCTTTATATCTAACTTATTCTAACACAAATTTGATAAAAATACAATACTCTGTAAATAATTTTTGCGAATTTTTTACTAAAAAACCTCATAGCAATAAAAAGAGGTGTTTTCATGAATTATATATGGTGTGGTATGATTATTATATCCTTTGTGTGCGCATTTATAAACGGAACAATGGACCAAACAATGAGCGCCCTCTTTGACGGTGCTGCGCAAAGTATAACTGTACTGCTTTCGTTTTGCGGTCTTATGTGCTTCTGGAACGGTATTTTAAGAGTTGTGCAAAAGAGCGGTCTTGGTGATATTGTAAACCGCCTCTTTTCGCCCGTTGCAAAAAAACTGTTCCCGAACGAGAGCGACGAGTCAAGAGAGTTTATAACAATGAACATAAGTGCAAATCTTTTGGGAATGGGTAATGCGGCAACTCCTATGGGCATAAAGGCAATGGAGAGTATGCAAAAAACAAATAAAAACAAAAAAAGCCCGTCAAGGGCAATGTGTATGTTCATGGTGCTAAATACGACCTCGTTTACTATTATTCCCTCAACTGTTCTGTCCTTAAGAGCCGCGGCAGGCTCTTGTGCACCGCAGTCGGTGTTGCTGCCGATTTGGTTTGCCTCGGCATTATCGCTTTTGGTTGCGCTCTTTTGTGTGAGGGTGTTTTGTCGGGATTGATGTTTTGCGGACCGTCGAGGACGCCGGTCCCTACTATGTGTAACGGTGTTTTGTGGAGTAAACAAATAAAAAAAGGGCTGTCTGTATAAATTCTGAGTATTGCTTGTAGGGGAGGGGCTTGCTCCTCCCTAAAAATATAGAGCAGAATTTAGACAGACAGTCCTTTTTTTATGGAATTCTTCTTGACAATTTATGGTTATGTGTGGTATAATGCTATTGCCATACAAATTCTAATATAATTCCTTTTTTGGTATGTATTTTTTTACCTTTTTGGTAAAAATGCATGCTCTATTTTCGCATACCAGAATGGGTTATAGTTGAAATTTGTATGGCTACAAACGGAGTTATGCATTTTTCGGTGCATTGACTTTGGTTAATGCACCTTTTTTAATTTGCATGCTCCGCTCCGTTGCTGCGACACACTTCAAAATCCGCCATATTGGCGGATTTTGTCGTTTTTATTTATGATAATTCTCACTATTGTTAATCTTAAATGCTCGATAAATCTGCTCTAACAACACCACTCGCATAAGCTGATGCGGCAGTGTCATTTTACCAAAGCTAAGACGAAGTGATGATGCATTTTTTACTTCTTCACTTAACCCCAATGAGCCGCCTATAACAAACACTATGTGCGAGCTTTGCATTGATATTGCCTCTATTTTTTTTGCCAAGGCCTCAGAGGATAACTCCTTACCCTCAATACAGAGTGTAACAACATATGCACCGTCTTTTATTTTGGATAAAATCCCCTTGCCCTCTTTTTCCTTTATTTTTTCCATTTCTTTTTCGGAGGCATTTTCGGGAATTTTTTCGTCGTTTACTTCGATGATTTCTATTTGGCAAAATCTCGAAAGACGTTTTGAATATTCTTTGATTGCGTCTGTAAAATATTTTTCCTTTATTTTACCTACACCGATTATTGTTATTTTCATATATTTTCTCCTTATGTGCGGGAGGAGCAAGCCCCTCCCCTACGATTTACGGAAAATGTTTTGACAAAAAAGGACTGTCTGTATAAATTTGATATTGCTTGTAGGGGACGGCGTCCTCGACGTCCCGCAATCCTGAGCAATAGAATTTATACAGATTGTCCTTTTTTATGTTATTATTCAAAGTATGTTACTTTATACC
>JAZNPJ010000186.1:0-6766 GCA_045589635.1 Clostridia bacterium | reverse complement strand
GCTTGGACTTATCCTGTTGGTGAAATTTCGGAAGAAAAACAAATGTTATTAAAAGCAACAACGGTGCCATAGGTGAACTTGAATGTGATTTTAACCATCAGCCTATTGGTAAATTAACCTCAAACACTTCGTTTGGAATTTTCGGCAAAACAGAAAAAAACATATGTGATTCCAAAAAATTGCGTGTAGCCTCAGTGGATGAAGTGTATGAGGGTGAGGCAAAAATACTTGCTGAGCTTGATGAAAATGGGATAAAAGAATACAACATTCAAATTAAAAAAATTGACACAGATGATGTTAGCGGAAAGAATATAGTATTAGAAATTACTGACCCGATACTGTTAGAAAAAACAGGCGGTATTGTTCAGGGCATGTCGGGTTCACCTATAATACAAAACAACTTATTTGTTGGTGCGCTTACACACGTTTTTGTAAATAATCCAACTAAAGGGTACGGAATATTGGGTGAGATAATGCTTAATGTAAATAAATAAAAAACAAGGGGAAATTTATTCCCCTTGTTTTAGAATGTAAAGCTTTCAACACTGTAGTATGCCATATTTGTTTGTCTTACATCAAGTCTTCCAAAACATGCACATACAGGAACATTACTCTTTACCCATACAGTATACTGAACTGATTCGCCAAGCATAAATCCCTCTTTACCCATAGGCTTGTCAAGTCTTATGCAAGTTGTTCTCATACCATCAAGCTCATACATAATACCTGTTTTAGGTTCCTTGTCTTCGAATACAAAAGTCAGCTCTATTGTAGCTTTTTTGTTGCCAAGGTTTGTAATCATAAGTGCTTCGTGGCCCTCAAATTCTGCATTATCTCCCTTTGGTGGTAAATAACCGTCGCAGAATACCCAATTCTTCTTTCCTTTTGCCATTTTTATCACCTCATAACTAAATTATTTAAACATCTTAGGAATTGCTCTGTCATTGTATTTTGTCATTCTCTGAGCACCCTTATCTGTAATCAGGTAACAGTCTTCTATACGGAATGAACCCCATTCCATACCCTTGAAGTAAGCATCTATACAAATTGTCATATTTTCTTCGATTACACGCTTGTTGTTAACTGTGAATATCGGAGCCTCACACTCAAGCATACCTGTGCTGTGTAGGCTGCCGTATGGACAATATTCTATGTAGTTATACTTTGTTAAGTAGTCTGTGTAAGCATTCAAAACTACATCACATGGAACACCAGGCTTCATTTTATCCGAAGCATAGTTTAGTGCATCGTATGCACACATAACTGCATCTTTAATTTTTGCAGGAATTTCGCCAAGAACAACAGGGCTGCATATAATTCCATTGTATCCTTCATAAGATACACCTGCTGCAAGGTTAATCATTTCACTTTCCTTAACTTGTCTTAGTGTGTTTCTTGACATACTGATGTGTGAGTTAACAGGGCCAGTTGCAACCATTGGCGCAAAAGATTGCACATAGCTTTCTGCACCAAGCTTCATCATTTCACCCTCGAACAAACCGCCGATATGACGTTCTGTCATTCCAACCTGAATTTGAGGAACAACATTTTCAAACATTTGTGTTGTCATATCCCAGTTAGTCTTTAGTATTTCAATTTCTGCAGCACTCTTTATGATTCTCTGCTCATAATGTTCCGCGTCAAAGTTAACTATTTCTGCATCTGAGAATACACTCTTAAGCTTGTTCATAATAACTGACGGGAATATCAAAGCACCGATAAATCCAATCTTCTTTACATATGGATTTTCTGATTTTACTCTGTTAAATAGTTCTACGAAATCAAGTTGACCCTCAGTATCATACTCAAAACCACTTACTTCACCAATTTCTGGCAAGATAGCGATATTGCTCTTTTCGAGCTTATTCTGAAGCAGGCAGTAGTCATAAGAAGCTTGTCCTGAACATACTGTAACCTCACCCTCTGCCGGAATAACTATAGCAGAGCTTTCGTTAACTGGTGCAAAACCGCAGTAGTAACGTACAATACCTATTTCCAATAGGTTAGAAAATCCTACTACAAGGTCAACACCTTTTTGTGCCATAACTTTACGTAGAGCGTCAACTCTTTGTTGATACTCATTTGCTTGAATTGTTGGATAATTCATAATCTTTTTCTCCTTTTATTTTATTTAAGGTATTAGTGGTTAGTATATTTTAAATCCAACCACTAACAACCCTATAATTTACATTTATATATTACTTCGCAAGAGTAATATCTACCACCGTAACACCATTAGGCATAATTTTTGTTCTAAAATCATCATAAACAACATTTGTATCATCGTCATTATAATTGTGTATAAAACTCTTACCATTGTTGTTATATTTTACAGGAAGAACCGGGAAATAGCTTACAACTTTCGCTTCAACAATTCCCTTTTGTGAAGAAACATCTATCTTACGGTATCTGTCCCGTTCCGGATTATATAGGTAAACACGGTATTTACCATTTTTTAGTCTGAATGTTATATTAGGACAAACATCTTTTATAACATGCTTAGTATCATGTATACATTCAGCAAAAAACGGCATTTTTGTATCATTTATGTGATAAAGTACATATGCAAGTGCATCAATAAAACCTGATGAGTGTTTAATATAAGGAATTGTATCAGAAAGTGTATATGACCATGTCGGTATTTCATCTATCGAAAATTCCGGTTCTTCTGAATCATCAGGCGAATTAAGGTACTCATTTACATTATTCAAAAATTCCTGAGAAACATCCGCCCCAAAGGCAACAACACTCATTGGATGTTTTGCTGTTGTATCAGTAAAGGATACCACTGGCTTAATTCCGTATGTTGACAAGTCAAAATCTGCACTAACTGTTATAACAACCGGACTGTTTGTATGGTTAACAACTGCCTCACGTTCATTTTGAGAAAGTAAGTCAAAGTTTGGTACAAACAGTGTACTTTTAACAGATGATAAATTTTCTGTTTTTACCACTGCGCCGCAAGGTGTTCCATGATTTGCTGTTTCATATATGAATTTATGTGCAGACCATCTGCCTGTTTCTATTACAGCATGAAGTGTGTTATACAATGCATCATCTGACCATAAAGCAACAGGTGTTAAAATTTCCTCTACATCGTGAGAATATGCCACATCAAAGTGTTTTCTCATAAAAGACCATTCATCTGCACTGACAGAATCGCCCAGACAAATCATTACTCCATCTGCAGCACTTCTGTAGCCATCTTTTTCTAGCATTTGCTGTCCAAGAATTGTATACATATCTCTTTGGAACATACATGGTTCGTGTTGCAGTGCATCCCACTCCTCAGTTGAATCCTTAACTCCCAGCATACACAGTTGCTCAGTTCCATTTAAATATGCCGCGTTAAGTGGAATAGTTGACATATATCTCCAGAAAGATTCTTCTCGTCCATTAAAATGAACACTTGTAGGAAGAGTATTTGGCATAATATAGTCAACACCTGCTTTTGTCAGGCGCTTTAGGTCCACACCAAAACAGTATATTGTTTCTAACGGGTCTGAAAGATATACAGCAAGTGTAATAACCTTTTTACCGATTGCGTGAACTGCATCGCATATCTTTTTGCAGAAGCCTTCCCATCGCCATGTAAGGAATAGTAACCACTGCTCACGTACAGATTTCCATATCCATTCGCCGCGCATTTTAATAGCATCACCGTCATCATTACCCATCGAAGCAAGAATGTTTTCGGGCGGAGTAATTCCTGTGTAGTTTAGAAATTGCTCTATCATATCTGTTGAATAGTCGCAGTTATGTGTTACACCGCCGGGAGGACAGAATTGGTCTGAAAGCTGTATTCCGTCAAAGCCATAATCAACGAGTGTTTTACAAAGCTTATCTATAAAGAAGTCCTCATAATATGTACCATCTGTAAAACGTTTTAAAACATACATGGATCTACGCGAGCCATCAGTAAAAAATGCATGTATTTCGGGGTGGTCGGTAATCCATTCACGATGAAATGCGTTATTGTAGGATGCACCCTGAATACTTAAATATGGTGCAACACCCTCTTCTTTAAGCTTATTTACAGCACCTCTCAAGTCATAATTTGTCCATGGTTGACGTTCACGTATTGTATTTCTTGGAATAGCGCAATATGCACAATCATCAGGATGAAGCTCAAATTCATTTTCCATATTATCATGCTGATTTATAATATCTGAATGACACAGGAATAAGCACACCCCATCAGGTGTAAATCCCATACGTTCCTTCCACTCTCCAACACCATAATCAGGTTGTTCTCTGTCAAGACCAAGTAATTGCATCCATATAAATAGTTTTCCATATTCGGAAATGCGCTTATGTTCATCCAATCTTCTTTCCATATCTTTTCCTCCTGTTAAGATATAAAGTCTGCTACATTGTCTGTAAGTAAAGATATATAGGTATCCTTATCAATACCATTTTCTTCTGCCATAGCCATAACACCTTTAAGGATATGTGCATATCCCAAACCACCATAGTTTTTCCACATAGTTTTTAGGCATATATCGTTACTTACAAGAATTTTGTCTTTATAGCCTGCATCAATCAATTCCTTAAGAATCTTTATTCTCTCAAGGTCATATGCAAATCGTAATTTTTCAGAAACGTAAAATTCTTTACCAAAGTTATCAAACTCAATATATACGCCCTTATCAAGTAAGCCTTTTATATAATCAGGTCTTATCCACACATCTATATGGTCTATACATATTCTTTCTTCCTTAGCACCCTGGGCTTTAAGAATTTCTATGATTTCAAACCCGTTTTCTGTATATAAATCAGTATGTACGTGAATTGCCTTATCAGTTTTTGCACTTGCAATTCCTGCTGCTCTTAAAACCTTTTTCTCATCATCAGAAATTACTGCGCTTGTTCCTATTTCACCGATTATTCCTGCCTTGATATTGGTTTTTCCAACACCTACCGTAATATCATTTATCATTTCCTGAGCTAAATCGTCTACAGATGTATCTTTTATAAAATCAGGATGTGCTTTATGATAATAATGTCCGCAACCCATGATAATATTAACACCAGTTTTATCCGAAACTTTCTTTAGCCATACAGGGTTTCTGCCGATTTCGTCAAGCGTGCAGTCAATGATTGTCTGGCCACCATGCTCTTTAAAATATTTTACCTCATCTACTGCCTTTGACTTTTCATCAAGCAGGGCATTATCTAATATAGCATATGGGTCTTGCCATACTTCGGCACGGTTATCTCCTTTTACTTTATCATAAAAAAGCTTTGGAGGATTCTGGGGCGGAGTTACACACTTTTTCATATCTATAAAAATATGCTCGTGCGGTGATGTGATCCCTAAATCCTTTTTACTTATTTCTCCGTTTACCGTCATTATCATCTTTTTTCTCCCCTTTCCTGAAAGCTGTTGGTGTAACACCTACATATTTTTTAAAGAAGAAGTCAAAATATTTTACCTCTTCAAATCCAAGCGAATATGAAATATTTGATACAGATAGTTTTGTGTCGGCAAGCATTCTCTTTGCTTCTTCTATCTTTATGTTATTAAAATACGAAAAAATAGTTTCACCTGTCATTTCCTTAAATATTTTACATAAAAACGAACGTGAGTAATTCATCTTTTTGCAAATATCATCCAGTGAAATTTTCATTCCCAGATTTTCTTTTAGGAATGTTTTTACAACCTCAACAAGTTCAGCATAAAAGCTCTCATCACTTAAAAATACTATTTCATGTTTTTGTTCCCTGGACAGTTGTCTGGTAAGACATATAAGCAAATATTCAAGTTGAATTATTATTGCCTGCTTACCGCCAAAATTAGGGGATTTAAGTACTTCTAATAAATCATTATCATTCATAGTGAATGTGTTTTGAGACTCATATATGATTTTTTCAACACAATCAATCATATTATCATCTAAGCTTAATTTAATCATCATCATATGCTTTAAAATATTAGAAACACTTTCAAAGCACATAACAAAAACTTCACTCTCATCATCAGATGAATTATATGAATGGTTGTAATTGGGTGGAATAAGGAAAATCTGATTTTGCTGCAATGTAATGTTCTTCTTTTTAATTGTAAGCTGTATTTCACCCTTTTTTACATAGCATAATTCCCAAAAATCATGTCTGTCGATATAATCTCTGTACTTACCCTTAAAATCCAGAAATTCAAGGGCTGCAAGGCCTTTTATATCTATTACATTAAAAATTTTATGACGGATATATTCTTTCATATTAACCTCATTATATTAAGAAACTATTGCCCATTTTATCTTTAAACCTCTAATACGTTTACATACAGGAATAAAAATATATTATTATATGTAAATCATATCCCTTATGTTTAGTATAACACACAAAAACACACAATGTAAATCCAATATTTTCTTCACAAAATACCAAAATATTCTTTCAGAAAAGTCATAGTGGTAAATTTTGAACTATATAACAAAGAAAACAAAAAGGCTATTGTATACGAGCTAAGCTCTTTATACAATAGCTTTAATTTTTATCAATCGCAAATAAATCTTGATAAGTCCTCTTGAAGCTTTAGTGCAACATCTTCTTGTGTTTCTAATCTAATCGGTTTTGAAAGGTCTAAGCTGAATATTCCCATAATAGACTTTGCATCAACAACATATCTTCCCGAAGTAAGGTCGATATCCGCATCATACTTGCTCACAACATTAACGAAATCCTTTACGTCATTTATCGAGCTTAATAAAATATTAAATGTTTTCATAATTAAATCCTCCTTAAAATATTAACCATATAATTT
>JAZNPJ010000185.1:0-3801 GCA_045589635.1 Clostridia bacterium | reverse complement strand
GCACTTAGTTCTAAATATAATACCGTTAAAACAAAGAAAAACTATAATAACGATATTGGCGTTCCCCTGACAATTTTTACTCAGGAAAAGGAGCACGAAAGAGCAGTTATAGAAATGGGTATGAGCCATTTTGGCGAAATAGAGTATCTTAGCCGAATTGTAAGACCCGACGCCGCAGTTATAACCAATATAGGTATGGCGCACATTGCAAATCTCGGCTCACAGGAAGGCATATTAAAAGCCAAGCTTGAAATAACAAAGTACTTTAACGAAAATAACACTCTAATTGTAAATGGCGATGATAAATTCCTAAGAACAATAAGAGATACAAATCCCGCATATAAGACAATATATTTTGGAATAGATAATCACGAAAATGATGTATATGCAAAAAATATTGTAAACAAAGGACTATCAGGCATAGAATTTACTGCTGTAGTAAATTCAAAGGAGTACAACGTATATGTGTCCCAAATAGGTGTACATAATGTATATAATGCTTTAGCAGCCATATGTGCGGGTCTGGTTTTTGATGTAAGTGTCGAAGATGCAATAAGAGGTATTGCAAATTGCGAATATACATCAGACAGACTCGAGCTTTTACAAAATGGTGATACAGAGATAATAAATGATTGCTATAATGCTTCGCCCGATTCCGTAAAGGCTGCACTTGCAATACTCCCCCACTCAACAAAAAAACGACATATTGCCGTTTTAGGAGATATGCTCGAAATGGGCGAATTTGCAGACAAGGCACACTACGAATTAGGCGAGTATGTTATTAAAAATAACGTAGATACACTTATTACTGCAGGCGAAAACGCTAAATTTATTGCCGAGTGTGTTAAAAAGTCCAAAATGAAAGAGGTATATTCATTTAATACCACTGATGAGGCTGCAGAGTTTTGTTCAAACTATATAAAGCCTGATGACTGTGTTCTTGTTAAGGCCTCTCATGGAATGCATTTTGAGAAGATAGTAGATGTAATTATGAACATAAAATTTTAAGACAACCCACGAAAGGAAATAATTAAAAATGGAAGAAATAAAGAACTTTTTAATGCTAAATCTTTTACCCTTATGCCTTGCATTTGCAGTGAGCGTGGCTCTTGCTCCGTCTTTTATTAAATGGCTCAAAAAGCTTAAATTCGGTCAGGAAATAAGAGATGAGGGTCCAAAGTGGCACGAATCAAAATCAGGCACACCCACAATGGGCGGAATTATATTCATTACAGGTATTGTACTTAGTACAATCATTACATTCCTGTTCTCATTTATTTGGGGTAATGGCAGCTTTTCTTCCATAAAGGATTCTATCAGTATATTAGTAATCTCATTAGGATTTGGTGCAATAGGCTTTTGTGATGATTTTATAAAGGTTGTTAAAAAGAGAAATCTTGGTCTTACATCAAAGCAAAAGTTTGGGCTTCAGCTTTTGTTTGCTATAATCTACATAGCATACGAAATCATCGATGGCGGTATGAATACGGAATTGGTTATTCCGTTTACATCAATATCACTTACACTTCCTTTATGGCTTTACATTCCCCTTATTCTCTTTGTTATTACAGGAGTTGTAAATGCAGTAAACCTTACAGACGGTCTTGACGGACTTGCAACATCAATAACTATTGTAACATCTTTTACTTTTGCTCTAGTGGCTTTTAATATGTTTGATAAGAATATATCATCTCTTACAATCGCTCTTACAGGCGGTCTGTTGGGATTTTTAATATTTAATAAATATCCCGCAAAAGTATTTATGGGTGATACAGGCTCATTGTTTCTTGGAGCAATAATTGCACTGTTAGCAATAAAAATGAACCTTGTATTATACCTAATACCCATAGGCTTTGTCTACTTTGCAGAAACATTGTCTGTAATAATACAAACCTCATACTTTAAATATACAAAGAAAAAGTATGGAGAAGGAAGACGAATATTTAAAATGAGTCCCCTCCACCATCACTTTGAAATGTGCGGTTGGAAAGAGGTTAAAATAGTAAATGTATTTACACTTGTAACACTGTTACTTTGTGTAGCATCTTATATAGGCATAATAAATACACTGTAAAGGAGAATGTGTTAATATGGCATCTGTCAGAAAACAAAGCACTGCATCACGCAGCAGCGAGTCTGTTTTGGCAAAAAAGCTTGAGAGAAAACAAAAAAGAATAGTTATGGGTGAAATAGACTACACCTTCCTTGTAATAGTTATTTTGATAGTTGCGGCAGGTCTGGTAGTTCTTCTTTCTGCGTCTGCACCCGCAGGTCTTGCACAAGAGGGCGGAAATTCATATTCATTCTTTATAAAGCAAGCAGCATGTGCAGCACTTGGCTTTGTGGGAATGTGGTTTGTTTCCAGAATTAACTACGAGCGCTACAAGTCATTTCTTCCTCTTGCTATGGGAATATGTATATTACTTCTTATACTTGTACTTATACCTGGTCTTGGCAGAAGAATCAACGGGTCAAGAAGATGGTTAAATACTCCCATTATACCTGTACAACCGTCTGAATTTGTTAAACCCATAATAGCAATGTTCTTTGCTCTTATGATAGAAAAGGGCAATCTCAATTTAAAGACACTTGGCGGTAACTTTCCTTTTATTTGTGTTATAGGTGTTGTTGTTGGTTTAATGCTTTGCGAAACTCACCTTAGCGGTGCTATAGTTATAGCCGGAATTGCACTGGTTGTAATGATTGCTGGCGGAACACCTGTAAAGCCGATGTTACTGGCAGGGGCTATTATATTCCCTCTTGGTATATTCTTAGTATCATTTAACGAGGTACGATGGGAAAGAATTACAGGATTTTTAGACCCGTTTGCGGATATGCAGGATACTACATACCAGATTTCGCAAGCTTTATATGCTATAGGTTCAGGAAGAATATTTGGATTAGGCTTAGGACAAAGTGTGCAAAAGTACACATATTTACCTGAGCCATACAATGACTTTATATTCGCAATTATTTGCGAGGAGCTTGGACTTGTAGGCGCAGTTGTTGTTATGGCACTATTCCTTATGCTTATTTTCAGGGGTATAAGAATAGCTATGAACGCACCCGATGTTTTCAGTACACTGACTGCAATAGGTATTGTTGCTCAGATTGCCATACAGACTATTTTAAACATTGCGGTTGCAACCTCAAGCGTGCCAAACACAGGTGTTGCTCTGCCATTCTTCAGCTATGGCGGAACTTCTATTCTTACGCTTTTGATTGAAATGGGTGTGTTACTAAATATATCAAGACGTTCAAAAAAGATTGGTTAAATTATAAGAAAGGAGCACTGCTCTTATATGAAAGTTATATTTGCCGGCGGCGGTACTGGCGGACATATAATACCTGCTATTTCGATTGCAGATTATGCTAAATCACAAGATAGTAACTTTGAGGCATTATTTGTAGGAACAAAAAAAGGATTAGAGCATAGACTTATACCAAATGCGGGATACGATATAGAATATATTGAGATTGAGGGTTTTAGCCGAAAGAATATGCTAAAAAACATCTCCGTTGCAAAGCAGCTTGTATTATCAAGAATAAAATGCAAGAAGATTATAAAAGACTTTAAACCCGATTGTGTTGTATGTACCGGCGGATATGTAAGCGGTCCTTTAATAATGGCTGCAAAGGCTATGGGTGTCCCCTCTCTTATTCATGAACAAAATGTATATCCCGGACTTACTGTAAAGGGCTCACAACAGTATGTTGACTACCTCGCAGTAAGCTTTGAAGAAACTGTCCAGTTTATTAAGCAAAAAGAAAAATGTGTTGTAACAGGTAATCCCATAAGAA
>JAZNPJ010000184.1:0-2365 GCA_045589635.1 Clostridia bacterium | reverse complement strand
CCGCTTGGCCTCCGACTTGACTCCACCCGACGCACCGAATTATTATCTGACTTTTACAGTCTTAAGAATTATATCATATATTTTTAAAAAAATCAAACATTTTTATTTCAAAAAAACAAAAAAAGTTTCATCATACAAAATAATGCAGTTTTTTTGTGTTTTTTTTGTATATTTTTAAGGTGTTTTTTACATCGGAAAATTTGTTGCAATTTATGGTAATATAAATGCCGAAATTGTTTGACAAATCCGTCATTTTGGGGTATAATATAAGTGTTGTTTTAAACAACAAAAACGAACTTGAAAGGAATAAAAAAATGGTACGGCATATAGTAGCCTGGAAAATGGCACAAACAGACGATAAAGAGCAAAAAATGCTTAAAATAAAAGAGGAATTAGAGGCACTGAAAGATAAAATTGACGTTATTGCGGATATCGAAGTCGGCATAAACTTTAACGAGTCGGATGGCGCATCAGATATTGTTCTTGTTTCTACTTTCAAGTCGAAAGAGGATTTAAACACTTATCAGCTTCATCCCGAGCACGTGGCAGTCGCTGCAAACTATGTAAGACCGAATGTTTGCGAGCGCCGAGTTATAGACTACGAATTTTAATTTTTGGAGGACTTTGCATAAATGGCAAAAACCATAGATAAAGAATTACTAAAAGAGCAACGTTCGTTTATATTAAAGCTAAAAGAGAATAACATAAATTTTGCTAAAATAAACGGAAGAGCAAGACTTGCCCTTACCGAAACCTACGGTTGTCAGCAAAACGAAAATGACACCGAAAGAATTCGCGGAATGTTAAAAGAGGCAGGCTTTGAATTTACCAAGGATACCAAAAAGGCAGATGTTGTTATATATAATACCTGTGCAGTACGCGAAAATGCTGAGGATAAAGTCTTTGGAAGATTGGGCATACTAAAGCATATAAAAGAAGAAGAACGTCCCGACATGATAATAGGCATTTGCGGTTGTATGGTACAACAAGAGCACATTACCGAAAAGATAAAAAAAGTTCATGAGCATGTCGATTTAGTATTCGGCACTCATGCACTCTATAAAATGCCCGAGCTGTTGTATAAGGCAATGAGCTCTAAAAAGACAGTGGTTGATATAGAGGACAGCGAGGGAGCAATAGCCGAGGACATTCCAATTTTGCGCGACTTTACTCAAAAGGCATGGGTATCGGTAATGTATGGTTGCAACAACTTCTGCTCATATTGTATAGTCCCCTATGTAAGAGGCAGAGAGCGAAGCAGACAACCTGAGGCGGTAATTAACGAGGTAAAAGAGCTTGTTAAAAACGGATGTAGTGAAATCTCTCTTTTGGGACAAAACGTAAACTCATACGGAAAGGATTTGGATTTAGATATTAACTTTGCAAAGCTTTTACGTATGGTAAATGAAGTTGAGGGTGTTAAACGTATACGTTTTATGACCTCGCACCCAAAGGATTTAAGCGATGACCTTATTTTAGCAATAAAAGAATGTGATAATGTATGCCACCAGCTACATCTTCCGTTCCAGGCAGGCTCGGATAAGATATTAGAGCAGATGAACAGAAAGTACACAAAATCACAGTATCTTAAAAAAATCGAGAAGGTTAAAAAGGAAATCCCTGATATTTCTCTATCAACAGACGTTATAGTAGGCTTCCCCACCGAAACAAATGAGGATTTTGAGGAAACATTAGATGTTCTAAGAAAAGTTGAATTTGATAATATTTTCTCGTTTATATACTCAAGACGCGAGGGAACTCCCGCCGCCAAGCTTGACTTTGTTTTAAGCGAGGAGGAAATTCATAAAAATTTTGACAGACTTTTGGAAGTACAAAACGAAATCTCTAAACGAAAAAACGAGGCATATGTTGGCACCACTCAAAGAGTGCTTGTAGACGGAGCCTCAAAAAATAATCCCAAAATGCTCAGCGGCAGATGCGACAGCTCAAAGGTGGTTAATTTTGAGGGCGATAAATCGCTTATAGGCGAGTACGTTGAAGTTATAATAACAGAGGCAAAAACATGGAGCCTGAATGGTACTCTAAAGTAGCAAAGATACTGTCTGCATAAAATTGCCCATCTCACCATTTTCAAAAGCTCGGAGTATTAAACATACGCCGTCGCTTTTTCAAACGGCAATATGAACAATTTTCTTGCAGACTGTTTGGGATTTGGATATCCTAAATTTAATACAAAAAATCACCTTGTAGGGTTCGGCGTTTACAACGAACCGCAAAAACAACCAACCCCATCGTAGGGGAGGGGCTTGCTCCTCCCGAAATAAAGAAAGGAACAAAAACTATGAATATCTTAGACAAAACCCGTGAACTCGGCGAAATGATACAAAACTGCGAAGAAATGAAG
>JAZNPJ010000183.1:0-4937 GCA_045589635.1 Clostridia bacterium | reverse complement strand
GGGAAGCATCAGAACCGGGTCGTACACCAATAAGGATGGAAACACGGTCTATACCACCGATGTTGTGGTAGACTCCCACGAGTTCTGTGAGAGCCGGAAAGCCGGAACCGAAGAAACCCCCGCCGGAGGATATGGAACGCCTCAGAGCGGCTCTGGCGGCTTCTCAGGCTACGCCCAGCCCGATTCCTATTCTGCAAACGGCTTTGATATGTTGGAGGACCCGGATGCCCAGCTCCCCTTCTAAAAAAAAGTTGGTGACAAACCGCAACACTTGTGATAGTATATAATCACGAGTCGCAACAAGGAAGGAGGTGATCGGATGCTTGGAGGCGACAAGCTCCTGACTATCAAGGAGGTCATGGAGCTGGCGGGTGTTTCCCGCTACACTCTGTACCGGGGTATCAGATCCGGAAAGGTTCCCAGCATTCAGTTCGGCAGAAATGTGCGCATCCGGGAAAGTGATGCCTTGGCCTACGCAGAGGCGATGGGAGCCAGCAAAAAGGTAGCATACTACCGGAGCAAGGAAGGATGAAGAAATGATATACTACACGACAAAGGAACTCCAAGAGCTTTTCCGGGTATCCAGATGGGCGATCCTCCGGGCGCAGAAGTCCGGCGCACTTCCTGTCGCCAAGAAGGAAGGGACGCAGAACCTTTACAGCGAGGAGGATGTCCTGCGGTACATCGAGGAGTCCGGGAAGCCCAAAGAATCCCAATAAGGAAGTGCTTGTATGAGCAAGGTTAGGAAGGATAACTATGTGGTTATACAGGGGTGGATGTTGACAGACCTGCAACTCAAGGGCAACGAACTCCTGGTATATGCCATCATCTACGGCTTTTCTCAGACCGACGACGGTCAGCGGTACACGGGGAGCTTGCAGTACCTTGCAGACTGGACGAACTCCACGAAGCAGGGCGTTATGAAGAACCTGAAATCACTGATTGAAAAGGGTCTGCTGGAAAAGTCGGAGCGCACGATCAACGGCGTGAAGTTTTGTGAATACTATGCAACAAAGTTTAACGGGGTATTAAACTCAGTTGACCGGGGTATGCAACAGAGTTTACCGGGGGGTATGCAACAAAGTTTACCTAATAATAAAGATTTAAATAAACAACTAGATATTATAAAAGAAATTATAGAATACTTAAACAGTGTTCTTGGAACGAATTTTAGATATACAACTGCCAAAACTCAAACATCTATAAAGGCAAGGCTTAATGAAGGTTTTGTGCTAGAAGATTTTAAACTTGTTATAGATAAAAAGTATAGAGAGTGGAAAGGCACAGACTTTGAAAAGCACTTAAATCCTGAAACATTATTTGGCACAAAGTTTGAAAAATATCTAAATCAAAGTGTAACAACCAAGAAAGAAGACACTACAAGCAAGTTACCCGATAGTTTTAAAGAGTACATGAAAAGATGCACGCTTTAAGGAGGATTTATGGAAAGAATAAGTAATTTTATGGGCAGTAAAGCAAATAGCGACCCTATGAGCCTAAGCGGGATATTAAGAGCAGTATATACAGGGACGGCGACTGACGAACAAAAGCAGTATTATATTGAGCATTATATGTCCGCTGGTGAAAAGAAAATAGGCAAGCCGTTATTTGATATGACCCAAGAAGAAGAAAAGCAATTTAACGCATATATGTACAACAACAAGAAAGGCGACTTAACTGGTTATGATTGTCCGAAGTGCAAAAACAAAGGGCATATCTTAGTTGTTGAGGACGGACACGAAATAATGCATCAATGCAGTTGCTGGACTATAAGGAAGACCATACGCAAAATGGAAGAGTGCGGGCTTGGTAGTTTGCTAACACTTTACACCTTTGATAGATACGAGTGTAAAGAGGACTGGCAAAGAGATGCCTACAATAAAGCGAAAGCCTTTGTTACAAGCGATAAGCACTGGTTTTGTATGTTGGGCGAGAGTGGATCAGGGAAAAGTCATTTGTGTACAGCCATATCAAGAGAGTTATTAAAGAATGGATATGAGTTAAAGTACATGGTTTGGATGGACGAAAGCACGATATTAAAGCAAGCGAAAGCGAATAACCCTGATAGATACGAAGCAATGATAAACGAGATAAAAGAAATGCAAGTATTGTACATAGACGATTTTTTAAAGGTTGGGAAGAATGAAGAGCCAACGACTGCTGATATAAATTTAGCAATGGAAATATTAAATTACCGCTATAACATGGCAAGGATAGACCAAGCAAAGAGGTATGTAACTATCATAAGCAGCGAGCGTACATTAGAGCAGTTATTTGAATATGATGCCGCTCTTGGAGGGCGAATAGTAGAAATGACAAAGCCGTATAACTTGATTATGTTAAGCGGAGCAGAAAAAAATTATAGATTAAAGTAAGCGATAAACCATAGAAAGTGGGTGAGCAATTATAGGAGAAAGAAATGGGAACAATTTTAGGAATAATTTTAGCATTAGCAATAGTAGGATGCGGAATTTGGTTTTTTTACACACTTTATAGAGCAAGTGAGTCAGACAAAAGTTATAAAACACAAAAGATTTTATCAGCAAGTTTAAGTATTGGATGTTTAATACTATTTATCTTAATACCTTTTAGCATTAAGCAAGTATCAACTGGCGAAATAGCAGTAGTAAAGGTGTGGGGTGAAGCACAATATACAAGAAGTGCAGGAATGCATTTTGATAACTGGATTTCAAACGAATATGTTATTTACAACATTAAAACACAAGAAATTAAACAAACAATACCAGCATACTCACAAGATGCACAAACACTTGATGTAACTATGAGCGTGCAATATAGAGTGCAAGCAAACAATGTATTATTAATAACTGAGAAATTTGGAAGTAACGAAGCATTAGAGCAAAGAATTTTGGCGGTTGTAGATGACCGAACCAAAAGCGTAATGAGTTCTAAGCAAGCAATGACAATTATTGAAACAAGGCAAACATTATCAAGCGATATTGTAACCGCTATTGGAGATTTACTAGAACAATATTATGTGGACATTGTAAACATAATGGTAACGGATGTTTGTTTTAGTGAAGCATTTGAAAATGCAGTTGAAGAAAAAATGATAAGCGAACAAAAGCAACTACAAGCAGAATATGAGAAACAAAGAAAGATAACCGAAGCCGAAGCAGCATTAGAAGTTGCAAAGAAAGAAGCCGAAGCAAGTATTGAAAAATCAAAAGGTGATGCAGAAGCATTAAAGATTATGCAAGAGGCTTGGGATGCATTATCAAGCGAAGTTAAAGAAGTCATGTTACAACAAATGGCGATTGAACGCTGGAATGGTGAATTGCCTGATACAATGGTAGGCACTGAATTTTTAGAATGGTTAATGGGTGCGATCAATAGCACTCCAACACCTTAAAAGGAGGGAGAAATGGGAGCAATATTATTTTGGATATTAATGGGATTGTATGTTTTGGCTATGACAGCAAGTGAACTTGCTATTCCAGTGTTTTTAGTATTTTTGGTGTTAAAACTAGTAAATGTTATAACTTGGAGTTGGTTAGTAGTGTGCATACCTGTTATAGCACTGCCAGTTTTAATTGTATTGGCAATAGTGGCTGGATGTCTTGCTGTGGATCAAGGCAAAAGGAGTGATTAATGTTAGATTTATTTGCGGACATTATAACTTGGATAGGGTTAATAGTTTGCATACCTGTTATTGTAATGCTGAGTATGATTATACTGACAGGGATTATAGCATTTATAAAAAAGTAAAGGAGTGATTTATGAAACTATTAAAATATATGTTAATAATGCTACTAGGATGCACGGCATTTTCAATCCCTTGTAGTTTATTCGTAGAAATGCCGACTAGCATATTTTTAAGTATATGCTGGGGCGGTATTATAGGTATAGTGCTGGGGAATTATGCAGTTAGTGATATTAGGCTTGAATACAAGGAACAGCAATATGAAAGCGATAACGATATTGTTGAGAGAATAAGAAGAAGAAGTGAAAAATTCGCAAAGGAGCAAGAAATGAGATTTAACAACCTAGAAATCCTAGACACATTATGGTACGGAAAACTTGGAATAATCAAGGCAAGAGATAAAACAACAAATGAAGCAAAGATATTTATAGGCGAGGGCTTTGGAGAAGATGAGCAAACTGACATATACCATATTGTGAGTTTTGGCACAAAGTACACGCCTGAGAGTTTTGGAGAATTAATTAATTGGTTATTAGGAGGTAATAATGAGACCGATAGAGTTTAGAGGAAAAAGATTTGATAATGGCGAATGGGTTTATGGTTATTTGGGTGAAAAATATATGAGGGCAGGGGATGAATGGGAATTACTAGGTTTTGCTATACAACCGCCCCAAAGCCCAAACACCGCTTATCTAGTAGACCCTAACACCATAGGACAATTTACAGAATTGTACGACAAAAACGGAAAAAAGATATTTGAGGGTGATAAAGTTAGGATTTTAACAGATGGTATTTGTAGTATTGCTAAAACAGGTGATGTTGGAGTTGTTTATTTTGACAGAGATTCATTTAAATTATTCTTTTTTGAATTAGATGAACTTTTTGTAGAAGATGATTTTCTTATTAATTTTAGCGATGGGGGTTGCGAAGTAATAGGTAACAAATACGATGATAGGAGAGGTGATTAAATGATTGAACTAGGAAAGTTTGTAAAAGTAAAACCTTACAATGAATATGGAATGGTTGTAGGCAAGCAGTGGCGTAATGACCGTTTACACTGGGTAGTTCGTTGTGGAGACAAAGACTGGAAAGTTTATTATTGTGAAGACAACGACTTAGAGGCTATAAACGTTGATAATAGAAAAATACTATTAGTTGAAGACGGCTCAGTTGATGTAGATAAACTAGAACAATTAGGGTTTATAGTAGTTGTTTATAGGCAAGGTGCAAAAACACCCATATTATTGGAGAGGTGATTAAATGAAAGAGATAT
>JAZNPJ010000182.1:0-15506 GCA_045589635.1 Clostridia bacterium | reverse complement strand
GAGGACGGAGGTGTAAACAGAGCATACAGGGCAATGTTTGATACTGTTGTATCGCGTGCAGTTGCAAATATGAAGCTTTTAAGCGAATGGTGTCTGCCATTCTTAAAAGTTGGCGGATATTTTCTGGCACTAAAAGGCCCTCTCGCAGACAAAGAGCTTGAGGAGGCAAAGCGCACAATAACAATTCTCGGTGGAGAGGTCGAGGGTGTATATGAGGCAAATATCCCATTTACCGATTTATCGCACAAAATTATTGTTGTAAAAAAAGTACGACAAACACCGATAAAATACCCCAGAAAACCAGGTATTGCAACAAAAATCCCAATCGAACAATGTAAAAAAACACACAAATAAATAAATATTTAAAAATAATGGCAAATTCCGTCGATGGAATTTGCTTTATTTTTTGGGAAAATATGGTATAATAGTAAATGTAAGGCAAAGGTATGCCGCGTATGCATACACAGGGCCCCCCAATACCCTGTCTACCCCCTATGTCTTACACCTTCCACCACCGAGGGGTCAAGGGCGGCGGTTTAAGGTTTGTTATCCGCCGCCAAAGGCTTCTTAAAATACATAGTAACAGGCTTTCTTGTGCCCGCAAAAAGACCTGGAAAATAACAATGCGGGCGGAAAGGCTATTATGTTATGCTTGGCATTTTAAAAACAAAAAAAGAGGTGTTAATGTCCATACCTCTTGATGAAATTGCGCCCAACCCGTCGCAACCGAGAAAATACTTTGATGAAGAGGGGCTTGAGGAGCTCAAAAATTCTATATTGGAATACGGGCTTATACAACCCATAACAGTGTGTCGCAGTGATGACGGTTGTTATGAGCTTATTTCTGGAGAGAGACGCTTTCGTGCATCAGTGCGCGCGGGTCTTAAAACAATAAATGCATATGTTATACAAAGCGATAACAAAAAAAGTGCAATTCTTTCGCTGTTGGAAAATCTGCAACGCGAGGATTTGTCTTTTTTTGAGATAGCGCAAAGCTATGAGTCGCTTATAGGCGAGCAGGGAATGTCGCAGGATGAGGTTGCAGCACATATTGGGACAAGCCGTTCCAATGTTGCAAATAAGCTCAGATTACTTCGTCTGCCCTCTGTTATAAAAAAGCTTATTCGTGAATATAATCTGACTGAGCGCCATGCACGTGCTCTTTTAATGTTAGATAGCGAAGAAAAGCAGCTTGAGGCAGTCAAGAAAATGTGCCTTGGCAATATGAGTATTGACGAGGCTGAGGATATGGTAAAAAAGATAATAAACCCAATACATAAAACACACAATCCTCCAATTAAGGAATTAAATATGGCTAATATTGCAATTTTTAAAAACACTGTAAAAAAAGCGGTTGATATGATGAAAAATGGCGGTATTGATGCAAAAATGGTGGAGGAGGAATTTGAGTGGGGCACCCAATATCGTATATTGGTAAAGAAAGAAGAAGTAAGCTGATATATTTAATGGAAATAATTTATATAAAGTTAATTTGATGTTTATAATTTCTTTACAATTTGAGAGTATAATTATAATTAAGGACCAATAGTAATATTTTATATATACAGAGAATAGATATAAATAAATGACAAAAAAACTAAGGAGGATTACATAGTATGGATAATACTAACAATCAGGCGGTAGTTATAGGTTCAATCGAGAGCGATTTTGAATTTAATCACGAAATTTACGGAGAGAAATTTTATACATTTTCCGTACAAATTCCGCGTCTTAGCGGTGCGGCAGACAGCGTAAGAATAATGGTTTCGGAGCGCCTTGTTATGGACGGGGAGTATAAAATTGGTGATAAGGTGGAAATTTCGGGACAGTTTAGGTCCTATAACAGTATTGACAATGGCTCAAACAGACTTGTTTTAACCGTTTTTGCAAAGGATATATCACATTTTGATGAAGATGAAAACAAAAATCCAAACTCTTTATTCTTAAACGGATACATATGTAAGGAGCCGATATATCGTACAACACCATTTGGCAGAGAAATAACAGATATTCTTCTGGCAGTTAACAGGAGTTATAACAAGTCCGATTATATACCAATAATAGCATGGGGGAGAAATGCCCGTTTTGCAAAAACGCTTAACGTTGGTGATAATGTGAGGATTTGGGGACGTATACAGTCAAGGAAATACCAAAAAAGACTTTCAGAGGAGGAAATTATTACAAAAACCGCATATGAGGTATCAATAAACCGAATGGAGCTTGTTGACCCTGATGAAGAATATATAGAAGAAATGGAAGTTATTCCTGGGGATACTCCAAATTTTATAACTGAATAATTTAAGTAATGGGGCTGTTTTAAAAGGAATTCTTTTTAAGCAGCCCCGTTTGGGGATAGGAAAAAAGATTCAGAATGAACAAACTGAGCAAAAGCAAGGCATAGCATTGCTTTTGGTTACCCGAAGGCGTACAAGGGTACGTCGAGTGGCGAAGTTTGTTTATAGCAAAAAGGCTTAAATTTTATAAAGATGAATAAAATGAAAGTTTTCCAAAAAATATAGTTTTTTTTGGATTATAAACTTTATAATTTCATAATATTAGTGCTTTTTTGCGTTCTGGACTTTTTTAACATCCCCATTTTTTTATTTCATCATATCTACAGCCGTATCCAAAACTGAGCCTATGCTTTTAAAAACACCCTCTGTTTTTTTTGCTAATTTATGATAATTTTTTTGTGCATTAGGATTTGCCATCATAGAAACTGCGGCACCTACAACCATGCCTGTTGCCATGCCCTTGACAAATTTGCCTGTTCCCTGCATATTCACGCTGTATTCCTCCAATCATAAAAATATATTTTGTGGATAAAATCTTTTGTATCCTCAAATTTATTATTGAACAAATACAACAAAATAACCTATGAAATTTTAAAGAAAAATTACAATATTTGGTATGCATTTAAAATATTTCTTGACTAAATTTTAAATAATGTTATAATTATAGTGGGAATATTTGACTTCGACATGGAGGTATTTGATATGGCAAATATAAAAGCATTTAAGGGATACAGATACAATAGCGAAATGGGCGATGTGGGAAAAAACGTATCACCGCCCTACTACAATATTGACCCTGAGGACAGAAATAAGCTTTATGAATTGAGCGAATATAATTCAGTAAGACTTTTTAGCGGAAAAAGCTTTGAGAGTGATAATGAAAGTGATAATAAATTCACACGCTCTGCAAACTATCTTAATGAGTGGATAAACAAGGATATTTTAGTGCGTGATAAAGAAGAAGCAATATATATGTATGAGCAGGTAATGACTATAGACAATGTGCAGATAAATAACAGAAGCTTTGTTTCTTTAGTTGAGCTTGAAACACTTGGTGAGGGGGCAATAATGTCCTGCGAGGAAGTAAGAGAGGTCTCAAGACAGGACAGATACGATTTTCTTACTGCAACAAATGCAGACTTATCAATGGTCTCGTGCCTGTATGTGGAAAGGGAAAAAGAGCTCTTAAAGCTTATGAATGATATTGCTGAGGAAGAGCCTGATATGGATTTTGTTTCGGAGGATTTGGTACACCACAGAATATGGGTTATAAGCGAAAAGCCGATAATAGATTATATAGTTGAACAATTTAAATCACTTCCGCTTTATATTACAGATGGTCAGACACGTTACGAAACTTGTCTGCAGTATCGTGATTTTATGAAGAAGAATAATCCAAATCATACGGGTAAGGAGCCATATAACTACACTATGGTATCGCTTATAAATTCAAAATCCGACGGTATTGCAATCGTGCCTTTGCACAGATGTGTAAACACTCCAAAAGGATTTAAGCTGGATTATTTTGTTTCTGCAGTACAAGACCACTTTAAGATAGAGAAAATTATTGTTGACTATGGCGACGACTCGTTTGTGGATACAATGAGAAAGCAAATTGCCACCAAGCGTCTTGATACTAAAATTGCAATGTATTGTGGTGGAGATTTCTTTTATCGCCTTACATTAAAGGATAAAAATTATATTAAAGAAAACCTTTGCCCCGATATGTCAGAGGACTATTGCGGACTTGATACAGTTGTACTTAACAAACTGATTTTAGAGGATATATTGCGCATAGATTCATCAAAATATGACGAATGTGTAACATCTAAGCGTAATCCTGATGTATGCTATGAGGGAGTAAGGGATGAGCAGTATGAATCTATTTTTATACTTAACCCCGTAAAAATTGAACAGATACGTAAGGTTACGGAGGCGGGCGAGAATATGCCGCAATATACATTAAGTGTATTTCCAAAACCTGCAGTTGGTGTAATAATAAATATAAAAGAGGATTGAAAGGTATAGCAAGAGTATGATTCCTGTTGAAAAAAACAAGGTCTATAAATTAGAAATAACAGCAGTATCCTCGGATGGAAATGGTGTTGGTCATATTGACGGATATACCATTTTCGTTCCCCAGACGGTAGACGGAGATATAATAGAATGCCTTATTGTTAAAGTAAGAACAAAGTTTGCATATGGTAAGGTACTAAGTATTTTAAATAAATCCTCTTACAGACAAGATGCACAGTGCAGTGCATATAAACGTTGCGGCGGTTGTCAGCTGATGCATATAAATTATGAATACCAAAAGCAAATCAAACGTCAGTTTGTAAATAATGCATTGCAAAGAATAGGCGGCTTTGAGGGTTTTGAGGTAGATGGTATAGACACATTAGAAATTCCTTTAAGATACCGAAATAAAATGGTCTTTCCAATAGGAGAGGATAAAAATTCGGATATTGTAAGCGGCTTTTATGCGCAAAGGAGCCATGATATAATTCCAATAGAGGATTGTATGATGGGGGATATTAAAAACCGTGATATTTTAAAAGCCGTAAAAGAGTATATGCTCGAGTGCAACATCAGTGCATATGATGAAGAACAACACACGGGAATAATAAGACGTGTATTTTTAAGAAATTCATATAGCAGTGGTGAAATTATGGTTGTAATTTCAGCTAACAGTGATGAATTGGCGCAAAAAGAGGTTTTAACAGATAAGCTACTTAAAGTAAGTGAGCGTATTGTAAGTATAATATTAAATGTAAATAAAGACAGGACAAACCTTGTCTTGGGACAAAAGAATGTAACGTTGTATGGGAAGTCTTGCATTAAGGATACATTGCTTGGTATAGAGTTTGAAATTTCGCCGCATAGCTTTTATCAGATAAATCCTGTTATGACGGAGAGGTTATATAACAAGGCACTCGAATATGCACAAATTAAAGATACGGATATTGTTATGGATATTTACTGCGGTATAGGCACAATATCCTTGTGTGCGGCAAAGCTTGCAAAGGAAGTTATTGGTGTAGAAATTGTAAAAGAGGCAATAGAGGACGCCAAAGAAAATGCAATAAATAATAACATATCAAATGCCAGATTTTATGCCGACAGTGCCGAAAATATTGTTCCAAAGCTTATAGATGACGGAATAAGACCTGACGTTGTAATACTTGACCCGCCAAGAAAGGGCAGCGATGAAAAAACACTTGGAGCAATTATTGAGGCAAAACCGCAAAGGGTGGTTTATGTGTCTTGTAATCCGTCAACCCTGGCACGCGATGCACGCTTTTTGTGCGACAGGGGATATAATTTAGAAAAGGCAATGTGCTATGATTTATTCCCAAATACTGTGCATATAGAATCCGCCGCACTTTTTGTGCGGACGGATTCGGCGATATAAATTCCATGCTGCGGAATTTGCGATATGTACTTTGTACGCGATATACCTACGGTGCGATATATTTTTGAATATCCTCGCCATAGGCAGGATATGTCAAAAATACAAAAGGAATTTATATCATATCGCAACCGAATGAAATGAGGTTATATCGTATTTTGCGAAAGTAAAATATATCGCACGAGCAAGGCGAGTATATCGCAAAAAGGAGAAAATTATGGAAAATAAAACAATAAAAGAATTGGCAGTAGAACTTACAGTTGAAATAACGACTGTTTGTGATAGTATTAAAGGACGTTCGCCTTTCGTCAACCAATTACTTCGTTCCTGTTCATCAATAGGTGCAAATTCACACGAAGCAAAATATGCACAAAGCAAGGCGGATTTTATAAGCAAAATGGAAATTGCTCTTAAGGAATGTTATGAAACGGAATATTGGCTTGAGATTCTTTTTAAGGTTAATTCTATTGATGAAATCACATATAAAAACCTAATAAACAAATGCGGAACAATACGCAGAAAACTTATTGCTTCTGTAACAACGGCGAAGAATAAAAAGGAATAGTATAATGAAAAAATATATATTAGCTCTCATATTAAATGTTGTTCCATTCTTTTTAACTTGCTTTTTATATGAAGGTGGTATCGCTATATCGTTAATATTACCAGCTCTGCAATTTTTGTTAAACACAGTCAATTATAAATGGACAAAAAGAATATTATCCTTTGCAATTTTGAATTCTGCAATGTTGGTTTCAAGTGTAGCAAGCATTAAAATTAATACATGGTTATATTACAATAACATCAGCTCAGATAGCGGGACATTAGCTGTCGGGAGTTTTCAAGTTCAAGTTTGCATTGTTTTTGTTCTGCTAATGACACTAATTAGCATAGTATGCAGAATTTTGAGTAAAATGTCAAACCAATAAGTGTCGCAGACACCACACGCACCACATAGAATCCGCCGCACTTTTTGTTATAAATAAGGAAAAAGAGTTGTAAGGGATAATCCCTACAACTCTTTTTTGTTTAAAATAGTTTTTTTATTTACTCTTTTTTCTTTTTATAATAATGAGTGCAACAACTGCTAATACAACAATGCCGCCGACTATTCCCAATGTGATTGGCAATATGCCTGCAAAAGAAGTTTTTTGTATATTTACTGGCTCTACCTCATACAAAAGCATAAATAATTTATATAAAATCTCAGCACTTTCAGCTCTTGTAATTTCTTCTTGTGGCAGTAGCATGCCACCATCTTCAATTAGCCCTTCACGCACAGTCAATGCTATATCTGAGCGCATTTTATCGGGAATGGAGTTACTGTCTGTAAAGTGCAGGTAATCTTCGGGATTACTTGGTTCTATATAACCCTTTTGATTTTTTAGGGTACGACCGCAAAGGGCAAGCATTTCTTCTCTTATTATATTCTTTTCGCCCTTAAATGTTCCATCATCATATCCCTCTATGATATTTATTGCAGCACCTGATGCAACATAGTAATAGTAAGGATTATCTTTTGTTACATCAGAGAAATTGCAGGCTAGTGTTTTATCAAGAGCAAAGAACATTTTTACCAAAGCCTGAGAAAAATCGTATCTTGTAAGCGTGCTCTCGGGATTAAAGAGATTATCTTCTACGCTGAAATATCCTTTTGAAACCATAAATTTAATAGCCTTTTGCTGCTCGGGTGTTAAATTAGCAATATCTGTAATTGTAGCAGAATCCTCTACAACAGTATATGTGCCTGAATATGGGGTTTCGAAAGATATAGTATGGTTATTCTCGTCAAACTGACCGCCCCAGTTATCTGTTCCGCCTGTATATTCAGCCTCGACAGTGCATAGCTCATCAATAGCGGGTAGTGTAAAGGTAATGCCGCTTTCTAACTTATCTATAATATTACCATCAGAATCTGCAAATTTAATGGAGTAGGTATTTTCTCCTGTTCTATTAAGGATAACTACAAATTCTCCATATTGTGTAATTAAGGCTCTTAGCTTGTCGGCGCTTATGTTTACAGAATATGTTTTATCCTGCAGTACTAATTTAACAGAATCGGCATCGCCTAAAGCGTTAACAACATTAGTGTCAAATGTTATTTGCACACTCTCGCCTACATTTACTTTGTTGCATATTATGTGAAGAATAACTGTTACTTCTTTGTTAAGCTCTATGTCTTTTTGAGATATTATATCATTTAGCTTGTCGCGTGAAGAAAGAGCATTTTCAACACTCTTTTCTATTGTCTTGTCTGTAACTGTAACACAGTTATTTTTTGCTTTTATATTTGTCTGGCTGTCTGTGGATATACAAGCCTCTATATAATTGGTCAATTCCGACTTTGCAGCATTATTTGGAACAGTTCCGTCAATATCATTTAATACTGTTGTTAAATATTCCTCGCTCTTTTCTGTCTTGGTGTAATCTATTTTAATGTTGGATTTTGACTGGTCATCGTTTAGAGCTGATTGAAGTTTACTTTCGTCCATAAGTGCAGTATCAGATGAAATTGTACGCCAGGACTCGCCATTATTTGTATTTTTTATTATAACACCGCCGCACGGCTCATCATTTGTATAGATAATTACGTAATACAAGTCATCAGATAACTTATAAATTTCGCCAATCTCGCCTTTGATAGATTTTGCTACCTCAACTGCTAAGGCTTTGAATTGTGCATCGGTTAGTATAGCAGATACATTTGAATAGGAGTAAGATGGTTTGCCTGCCACTTTTGCATAAGAACGCAAGGTGTTTATAATCTCAGTGCCTGTTTTCCAATTTACAAGATATAAATCCAATGAGCCCTCCATTATTTGCTCGTGAGGGTTTCCTGTTAGCTTGTTACTAAAAGCTTGCGGCCAAAGTCCGTCTTCAGAATCAAGTATTTTACCATCAAGCAACCATGCATATCCAACAACGCTTACGCCTGGCTGATCCATGCCGATTACATGCCAGCCGCTGTCAACAAGCTTCTGTGCGGGAATGCCGGGGTTGTTGCCTACTTTCTCGCCATATATGCCATCTGATAGGGGGATATAATATCCACGCATAATGTCGTCGCCGTATCCTCTTGCTGCACACTCCATTTCATCGTGTAACTTAGTCATTTGTCCGTCTTTAACAGAATAGTAAACAGTGCCCTGCACACCATCATCTGCACCATTGTAGACACCATAACCAAGAGCAATAACAGGACTTCCGTCATATGAAAGGAACTCGACAGAATGTGCTTTTTTTCCTATTACATTGTGCTTTTCGACCTCAATGTTCTGTGCGGTTGTACCATCATAAGTCCATACGTCAAACATGGGTTGTTTATTGTCTGTGGAACAAATACGATCTCCGTACATACCATCACCCTCACAGAAAGCAGTAAACAGAATCGGCATACCATCATCTGCAATATCTACTAAATATGTATGTAATGCGTAGTTTGCAGAGCTGTTATATTTTGTGTTAACACTCTCTATTGCATTTGCATAAGCCTCCGCCATTTTCTTATCCATTTTGCATTTATTTCTGTCTCCGAAATAGGCGACATCCCCAAGTAACTCCTGTGCAGAAAGCTCAGGCTCAGGTATTGTTATATCCCAACGGGATATAAAGTCGTCAGGAGTTTTAGGTATTTCATAATAGTTTTCTACAGATAACAAAACATTATCATTATCGGATTGCTTAGATATGCCAAATCGCTCCAGACAAACGTCTAATTTTGCTTGTTCTCTGGGACTATATCCCATATTGGTTTCTTCGAATGAATTTATATAGTCTTGCTCTTTTTTAGTAAAGTCCAAATCACTTAAAAACAGAGTTTGGTATTCTCCGTCTTTATATGTTGTAACAGCATCCTGAAAATATCGTGCAGTACTGTAGCACCAGTAAATATTGTCGTCAGATGAATATACTTTAACAGAAAAATCATTTACAATATTACCTATATTTTTAGACCATTTAACACTTGCATTGCCATTCTCGTATTCGTAAACTTCAATATTAAAATTGTCATCATACCAAACACAGAAAAGCTCATTATTTTTATCGCCTGTTATATCAAGAGTTATAGCATCAATTAAGCCGCTATGTTTCAAAAAATCCTCTTTTGAGCCGACAGCACCATTTGTCTGGTTAAATTCATCAATATCATCGCTTTGCATAATGCCATAGGTATTTACTAATCCTTGTACAATTTTGCGATAAGCTTCTTCGCGGTTTGCTATATCATTTTCAAAAACAGGAGGAGCGGTATCATCAATGCTTACATTGGAAGTTATGATGCCACAACCTGTTAAAGATATAAACATAAGGATAGCAATAAATAACGACGTAAATTTAGTGCATTTATTAAACATAATGTTATTCTCCTTTGTATAATTAAATCAATTTTTCTTTTCGTTATATATGGGCTCACAGGTTAAATTCATACCAAGACGCTTAAATGTTTTTGTGTCGCTTGATGATAGAATAACTGATGAGTGAACCTCGCAACCCTTTAGCTTATCGAGCTGATTCATAGCAAGCTCTGCATTTTTGTCCGTTGCGGCACAAATTGAGAGCGCAATAAGAACTTCATCTATGTGAAGTCTCGGGTTTCTGTTACCAAAATGGTTTGTTTTAAGTCTTTGTATAGGCTCTATTATTGCAGGGGATATAAGATGTATATTATCATCAATATCTGCAAGTGTCTTTAAGGCATTTAATATAAGTGCCGCAGATGCACCAAGTAACGACGAGGTCTTGCCTGTAACAATGGTTCCGTCGTTTAATTCAAGCGCAGTAGCAGGAAAATCTGTGGCCTGTGCTTTTTTTAGTGCAGGTTTAATAACTGTGCGGTCGTTTGTAGTAATAGACGCCTTATTCATAAGAAGCTCAAGCTTTAGGATAACATCATTTTCTACTATACCCCTCTTTTGGTCGCATAGCGCAGTGTAATATCTTCTTATTATTTCCTGATTTGACGCTTTTTTAGTAACTTCGTCATCTACTATGCACTTACCTGCCATATTTACACCCATATCTGTAGGTGATTTGTATGGGCACTCTCCCAGTATCTTCTCGAGCATTGCGTTCACTACAGGGAAGATTTCTACATCTCTGTTGTAGTTTACAGTGGTATCTCCGTATGCCTCGAGGTGGAACGGGTCAATCATATTAACATCATTGAGGTCTGCAGTTGCCGCCTCATACGCAAGATTTACGGGGTGTGTGAGCCCAAGATTCCAGATAGGGAATGTTTCGAATTTTGCATATCCCGATTGTATGCCTTTTTTATGCTCATGATAAAGCTGAGAAAGACACGTTGCCATTTTACCGCTGCCGGGACCCGGAGCAGTAACAACAACAAGCTCCTTTGTAGTTTTGATATATTCGTTTTTGCCATAACCCTCGTCGCTTACAATTTTGGATACGTCTGACGGGTACCCGTCAATGTTATAGTGCTTGTACACATTTATTCCTAACTGTTCGAGTCTTTTCTGGAATGCTATTGCACTGACCTGACCATTAAAACGTGTTAGGACAACACTTCCTACATAAAGACCTATCGAGCGGAAGCATTCTATAAGGCGCAATACATCTACGTCGTAGGTAATACCCAAATCACTTCTTCTTTTGTTTTTTTCTATATCCGAAGCACTTATTGCAATAACAATTTCTACACTTTCTTTAAGCTGTAAGAGCATTTTAAGCTTACTGTCAGGCTCAAAGCCGGGCAGTACGCGGGATGCGTGATAGTCGTCAAAAAGCTTGCCGCCAAACTCAAGATACAGCTTGCCGCCAAACTGTGCAATTCTTTCTTTAATATGCTCAGATTGCATAAGTAAATATTTGTTATTATCAAATCCAACTGACGTCATTATATACACCTCATCTGTTTGTTAGTTATCATATTATATTATTATATAATAAAATACAAATAATTTCAAGTAGTGTTTTACATTTTTTAATAAGATAGATTAAATTTAGGCGAATGGATTTTGTGAATTCTATCTGATGAAACATTGTAGGGGACGGCGTCCCCGACGTCCCGTTAATATGTGATATAAAAAAATAAAGAAATCTGCATTTTTGCAGATTTCTTTATATAATCAATACCTTATCAATCAAATACTGTTATATCATCAAGTGTCATCAGTATTCCGTCTGCAATACCCTTTGCAACCTTGTTCTGATACGCATCGGTTATCATCTTTTTAAGCTCGTCTGTGTTGGAAATAAACCCTACCTCGACAAGGCATGATGGCATATTTGTTCTCTTTGTTACAGCATGCTCGGCAGTTCGGACACCTCTGTTTACAGCGGCTGTATTCAAAAGCATTCTGTTTAAAACATTCTTTGCAAATGCACTGCTTGTTGTACCATAGAGGTTTTCGTTATTGGATTCTGCATAATACACCTCAGTACCAAATGCCTCGTTATTTTCTGATGAGTTTATATGTATGCTTACAAACAATGCGGCGTCTAAGTTATTGGCAAAAGCAGGACGCTCAACAAGTGTTTTGTACACATCGGTGCTTCGTGTCATATAAACCTTATATCCTGCGTCTTCTACAAGCTTTTTAACCTTGTTGGATATAGAAAGAGTTAAATCACTCTCTTTTATTGTTATATCTTCATCAAGTGTGCCCAACGCACCCGGGTCGTTTCCGCCATGACCTGCATCAATAACAACGTACTTTTCTGTTGCGGTATGTATTATAGGTGCTCTTGTGGGTCTTGGTGTTATTGTTGGTGTTGGTGTTTTTGAAGGACTTTGTGATGATGACGGTTTTTGTGAAGCTGTTGGCTTTGGAGTTGTACTTGTACTTGTCTTTTCTGCCCTTGCGGAAATAATTACAGTATTGTTCTTTGTTTCAAAACCATAGCTTTTTAGTTTATCTGTATCTATAACTATTCTTGCCCTTTCAGGACTTATTCCTACTCTTACGGAGTTAATTCCGCCTATTCCAATATCAAATATTGTCTGATATAGCTTTATATCGGTATTTGGGAAGTCCACCACAAGTCTTTCGGGGTCGGTAAGTGTAAAGTACGAATATTTTGTCTTTTTATCAAGCTCAACCGAAACAGAAATTTTATTACTCTCAGGCATTGTATATGACACATTCGTTATAAGCGACCTCTCAGGTGCAGGTGTTGCAGTCTGAGTAGGTGTTGTTGTAGGCTTTGGAGTTGTGGTTGGTGCTTTTGTTGGAGTTGGCGTTTTTGTCGGTGTAGGTGTAGCAATGGGTTTTATTGTTGCTATTGCATTACCCGAGGAATCTACTAAAATAGAACCGTTTTTCTCATCAAACTCCACGTCTAGCCCGACTGTTTCGCTTATAAAACGTACAGGCACCATTGTTTTTGTGTTATAACCTATCTTGTTTATAAGCTTTGGCACAACGTTATCGGGGATAACAGTCCTCTTACCGTTTACCATTGCAGTATTATCATTTATTCTAAGACGTATATACATAGCATCTCTTATAATTTCTACAGTTTTAGTATCCTGTATATAATTAACTTCGGCACCTATTGCCTCGCATATTTCGCGGACGGGAACAAGTGCTCTGTCGTTAAAAATAATAGGCTCCATATCTGAATATACAGGCTTGTTTCTTACAACAAGCTTATAGAGATTTCCGTCATATTGATGACGTGCACCGTCATATTCCAAAATAAGAGCAGAGGTGTTTGATTGTAAAGCCAGTAATAGTGTAAATATAAAACACAAAGATATAATAAGCTTTTTCAAAAACAACACCTCCCGTTTGAAATTTATTCGCTGAATTTATAACCAAAATGGTCGTAGGCAAGCTTTGTTGCAATTCTGCCTCTTGGCGTGCGTGATATAAAACCAAGCTGCAGAAGATACGGCTCGTAAACATCTTCTATAGTGTTTGCCTCTTCGCCGATAGTAGCTGCCAATGTATCAAGTCCTACAGGACCACCGTCAAATGCTTCAATCATAGTTTTTATCATACGTGAATCTATTGTATCAAGACCAAGCTCGTCTACTTCCATTTTCTTAAGTGCAATGTCGGCAGTTTTATAATCTATATTGCCATCGCCTTTAACCTGGGCAAAATCGCGTACACGCTTTAGAAATCTGTTTGCAATACGCGGTGTTCCGCGTGAACGTGAGGCTATTTCCGCTGCACCGTCCTCATCTATTTCGACATCTAAGAGTGAGGCACTTCGTATTACAATATCTTTTAATTCTTCGGTTGAATATAGTTCAAGACGACTTATAACCCCGAATCTGTCTCTTAAGGGTGCACTTAAAAGCCCTGCCCTTGTTGTAGCGCCTATAAGTGTAAACTTAGGTAAATCTATACGTATAGACTTTGCCGCAGGACCTTTGCCTATTATAATATCCAAGGCATAGTCCTCCATTGCGGGATATAAAATCTCCTCAACAGTTTTGGACATACGGTGAATTTCGTCGATAAACAAAATATCGTGCTCCGAAAGGTTAGTAAGAATTGCCGCCAAATCACCTGCTTTTTCTATTGCAGGGCCTGATGTTATTCTTATATTTACACCCATTTCATTTGCAATAATTCCGGCAAGAGTTGTTTTTCCAAGTCCGGGCGGACCGTATAGCAAAACATGGTCAAGTGCTTCGCGGCGGCTTTTTGCCGCTTCTATGTATACGCTAAGATTTTCCTTTGCCTTTTCCTGTCCCACATACTCGTCAAGTGTTTTGGGACGCAGACCATATTCAATTTCAGCGTCTTCACTTACGAAACCGCTTGTTACAAATCGTTCTTCTTCGTCAAACAAGTTAAATTCTCCTTATATCATAAGTATTGCGAGAGCCTTTTTTATAATTTCCTCAGTCGTAAGACCGTCCTCAACTTTTGCAACTGCTTTTTTTGCCATCTCGCTTGTATAGCCTAATACTACTAAAGCACTTATTGCCTCAGTTTTTGAATTTGTGTCGGTAGTGTTTTCCGATACATCAATATCAATATCCAAATCTTCTGTTTTAAGCTTGTCCTTTAACTCTAAAATAACCCTCTGTGCCATTTTAGGACCTACACCCGAAGCCTTTGTGATAGTTTTTATGTCGTTTGTGATAACTGCAACTGCAAACTTTTCGGGAGTAGTAACAGACAATATAGAAAGAGCAACCTTAGGACCCACACCCGAAACAGAAATGAGCCTTATAAACATTTCCTTTTCCTCGATAGTTGTAAAGCCATAGAGTTCCATTGCATCTTCGCGTACATTAAGATAAGTGTACATAGTAACAGAATTTCCGATATTTCCTATAGAATCCAGACTTAAAAGTGATGTATATATTAAATATCCCACACCGTGTGAGTCTATAACAACAAAGTTATTATCTTTTTTTTCTAAAGTTCCTTTTATATAGTAATACACAAAGCTTCTCCTTAAAGATTTTTTCAAAATTCTCCTGATTATATAATACAATATTTGTGTAAAAATGTCAAGATATTCGCCACATTACAATATATTTACAAAAAATCCAAAAGTTTATGAACAACAAAACAGAGCCACATTTTGCAGTCCTCTATAAAACAGTATAGGTATTGACGGTCTGTCAAGCAGGTGTAGAGAATTAAGCATATCACATTTTACAATGTGGTGTGCTTTTTCTCGTTTAAGGGGTAAAATGTCACGCAATAGAGGATTAAAAATGCCCTGTTTTATCGGCTTTCAAAGTCCAAAACAGACAAGGCAATGGTTTTATATTCAAAACCTCAAAAATGGACTTCTATTGTACCATAAAATATAAAACTCAACACTTTTTGAAAAAGGGGATTTAAGTCCGTTTTTCGACTTAAATCCCC
>JAZNPJ010000181.1:0-2371 GCA_045589635.1 Clostridia bacterium | reverse complement strand
TACAAACCATCTTGATATTGGATCACGCGAGGCTTTGGAAAATGCACTTTCAGGCTACGACGGGACAATGCTTATGGTTTCGCACGACAGATATTTTATTAACAAAATGGCGGACAGGATTTTATATCTCACTCCCGATGGGCTTGAAAATTACATTGGCGGATATGATGATTTTATAAGCAAGCGCAAAGTTTCTGAAGTAGCCGAAGAAAAAAAGGTAAGTTCAGGTGCAATAGACTACAAAGAGCAAAAACGTTTAGAGGCACAAAAAAGAAAGGTTCTCAACCGCTTTGCAAAGGTTGAAGAAGAGATTGCAACTTTAGAAGAAGAAACCCAAACAAAAAACAACGAGCTGTTAAATCCCGAGATTGCAACAGACTATGTTTTAGCCTCACAAATCACAACTGAGCTTGATGATTTAAACACAAAGCTCGAGGCATTATATAACGAATGGGAAGAATTACAAACACAAATTGAGGAGAATAAATATATATGAGAGCAGTACTTCAGGTTGTAACAAATGCAAATGTCAAAATAGACTCTAAAATTTCAGGCGAAATAGATAAGGGTTTGCTCGTACTTTTGGGTGTTGGTAAAGACGATACCCAAGTACAACTAAAAAAGCTTGCCGATAAGATTATAAAGCTAAGAATTTTTGATGATGCAGACGGAAAGACAAATCTAAGCATACAAGACGTTGGCGGTTCGATGCTTATTGTGTCGCAATTTACATTGTATTGGAATTGCAAAAAGGGCAACCGCCCGAGCTTTGATGGGGCAATGGCGCCTGATATTGCAAACAAGATGTATCTTGAGTTTGTTGAATATATAAAATCACAGGGTATATATGTTCAGACAGGTGAGTTCGGTGCAGATATGAAGGTAACACTTACAAACGACGGGCCTGTTACGGTTGTACTTGATACAGATATGCTTTAATATCAATGCAATGAATTGCCTTTGATGTATTAAATAGTAATCCATGACAACAAAGTTGTCAATTCATTAAAAAATGGCATCTAAATTATACAGCCTTTATAACAGGAAATATATTAAATTATAACAAGTTAAAAATCAGAATACAGATTACATTATCTGTACTATAAAAAATAAAAGGAGAAATCAATATGGGTTTTTTAAATGGTAAAACAGCAATTATCACCGGCGCAGGATATGCAGCTCTTTCGGATGGAAAATGTGGTTCAATAGGTTATGGTATTGCGACCGCTTATGCAAAGGAAGGTGCAAATCTTGTTATTACAGGCAGAAATACTGCCAAGCTTGAAAAGGCAAAGGAAGAACTCGAAAAATCATACGGCATAAAGGTGTTAGCTATTAGCGCAGATATTTCAGAGGGAAATGATAACGAGGCAACAGCAAAAGAGGTTGTTAAAAAAACGATTGAAAATTTTGGAAGAATAGATGTTCTCATCAATAACGCTCAGGCATCAGCATCGGGCGTTACCATTCAGGAGCACACAACAGAACAGTTTAACCTTGCTATGTATTCAGGTTTATATGCAACATTTTATTATATGAAGGCATGCTATCCATATCTTAAAGAAACCAAGGGTAGCGTTATAAACTTTGCATCAGGGGCAGGTCTTTTTGGTAATTATGGTCAATGTTCGTATGCAGCAGCAAAAGAAGCTATCCGCGGATTAAGCCGTGTTGCTGCAACCGAGTGGGCAAAGGACGGAATAAATACAAATGTTATTTGTCCTCTTGCGTGGACTGCACAGCTCGAGAATTTTGAAAAAGCATATCCTGACGCATTTAAGGCAAATGTAAAAATTCCACCGGCAGGCCACTTTGGAGATTCTGAACTCGAAATCGGCAGAGTGTGCGTTCAACTTGCTTCACCTGATTTTAAATATATGAATGGAGAAACCTTAACTCTTGAAGGAGGCATGGGGCTCAGACCTTAAGTATTTGATTGATTAAAATTTTTAGTCCTGACTTGACACGAGTCTAGAAAAGCAAGCTCACAAAATGAGCTTGCTTTTTTGATGGGCTGCGCGTCTTATTTACTTTGTTGTTTTGTATAATTTAATAATCCACCTGCATATAGCATTTCCTTTTGACGTTTAGAAAATTCTGCCTTTGTTTCAAAGGTAAAGCCCTTTGTTACATTTTCGCACACGATTGTATCGCCATTTGCAATCTGAGTTGCAATATCTGCAATTTTGATTTCGTCTTCCTGGTCTATTCTGTCATAATCACTTTCATTTACAAACTGCAATGGCACAATACCCGCGTTTATAAGGTTTGCCATATGAATACGTGCAAAGCTCTTTACTATAACTGCCTTAACACCAAGATATAGGGGAAGTCGGATCGTAGCCATGTCGTTCTGTGAGCCAAGGAGTTG
>JAZNPJ010000180.1:0-4337 GCA_045589635.1 Clostridia bacterium | reverse complement strand
TTGCACAGTTTAAAGGCAAATATAATATAACTGCAAACAAAGTTTGCAATAACACTATACAACTCCAACGAAGTGGGAATATCACTAAAACATATTATGATTTCGCGAATGCTTTCATTTTATTACAACAATTCTCTCTCCATCTTTTCTATTAAATCCTTTATTGCGTGGTTATTATTATCCGCTACAATCCAGTCAGCAATTTCTTTTAGCTCGTCTGTTGCATTTGCCACCGCAACACCTATACCTGCTTGTCTTACAAGCTCATAGTCGTTGCCCGCGTCGCCAATGCCTATAACCTTGCTCTTATCTATTCCCAAAATATTTGCCAGGTGCAATACTCCCTCGCCCTTTGTGCAACCGTTTGGAACAACCTCCAAATAAGCTGCATTGGACTGTAGAAACGAAAAATCTTTGTAAAATTCGTATTCCTCTATTGCCTGTATAAGGCGCTCCATATCCTCTGCCTCTACCATAAACACAATCTTTTTCCAGGGAAGTGCAACCGTATGGTAATCTACATAATCACCGGGAATTTCTTCAAACACCTTGCACTCCTCTGTAAGTCTGTTGGCTCGCGAGAAGTATATGGTATCTTCGTCATTCACCTCAATACCCGCAAAAGGGCATTTTTCCTCTATATATTCCACGAGCGCTACTGCCTCGTCCTCTAAGAATTTTGACCACAGAAATTTTTTGGTTTTTATATCATACACAGACGCGCCATTTGCACATACAATAGGTGCATTAGGCATAATCTCACGTAATACAACCTCTATGCCCATTGGCATTCTTCCCGTTGCAAATGTAAAGAACCCGCCCTCATTTATAAAATATTCTATTGCCTTTTTGTTTTCGTCCGATACGTGTTTATCGTCCGTTAAAAGTGTATCATCAAGGTCGGTGCATATTAAATATCCGTCAAATTTTCCCATTGTTATTTTTCCTTTCGTTTTTGGTACATGCTTTTTTAAATTGCTCAGATTGACCTTTTATGTTTTCGGGAGGGCACAGAGACCCTCCCCTACGTTGAAAATGGTAATATGGGCAATTTTACCTTATAGAGAACACACAGCCGCAGTAGTTTTGCCTATACATTCCATACTCCTCGCTAAGCTCACATGAGCGCTTGTATCCGTTCTTCTTTTTAAAGTCAGATAAGAGATATTTTACTCCGTATTCCTTTTCTATTTCAAGTCCTGTTTCGTTTAAAACCTGTGCATTTTTCAGGGGACTTATAGAAAGTGTTGTTGTAAAGTAGTCAAAGCCGCCCTTTTTGGCTATTTGGGCACTTTTTTCGAGTCTCATACGATAGCACTTAAAGCACCTCTTGCCGCCCTCAGGCTCGTTTTCTAACCCTTTTACGGTCTTATAAAACTCATCATCTTCAAAATCACCTTGTATAAAGCTTATAGGATAAGTGGTATTTAACATACCTATAAAGCGCTGTTGCTCCTCGGCACGCTTAAAAAACTCCTCTGCAGGATAGATGTTAGGGTTATAATAAAAAACCGTGATTTTAAAATACTGACTTAAATACTCTAAAACATAGCTGCTGCATGGTGCACAACAGCTATGCAACAGAAGTGTCGGCACAGTGCCATCAATTAGGGCTATTTCTTTTTCTAATTCTAAATGATAGTTTTTTTTCACACCAATTCACCGCCAATGCGCTTAAAATTCCAAACACTGCCCCAAAAAATACGTCGCTGGGGAAGTGAACATACATATAAAGACGCGAAAATGATATTAAAAATGCTAAAATATAGCTTAATATCCCAATATACTTATGCTTTAGAAAAACACACGTTGCACTGACAAACGAGCACACTGCATGTCCTGACGGGAACGAGAATGTATCATGCTGAGGTATGCCTGCCAAAAATGTATCAAAAGCCAGGGGTATGTCCAATACAGAATATGGTCTTTCGCGTGCTATGATATTTTTTACCATAAGTGTAAATATGAGCGAAACAAATGCAATAGATACTAATATTAAAAGTCCCGTCTTGCGGTAGTTTTTTATAAACAACATTATTATTGCTATAAGTAACCATATAAAAGCACCGTTACCCAATCGGGTAAAAAACAAAAATATACTATCCCAAAAAGGACTTTTTATCTGTTGTATGAAATCTAAAATTAAAAATTCCGCTTGCTCTATAAATTCCAAAACAGTTGTTCCTTTCTTCAATAAAAAATCCCGGTAAATTTATTAAATTCACCGAGATTTGGAAAATCAATTTATAATGCGTCTGCCATAACAGAAGTCTTTTCTGTATTCAAGGCTCGCATATTTTACAACATCACCAGTTCTTGGTGCGTGTATATAAGTATCATCACCAACATATATACCCACGTGGTTTGGTGCCGCTGCACTGCCAAAGAATACTAAGTCTCCGGGTTGCAGGGACTCTCTGGATACGTATGTACCCTCAACACATTGAGTATATGTAGTTCTTGATAAAGATATTCCGTTCTGTTTATATACATACTGAACAAAACCGCTACAGTCAAAACCATTTGGTGTTGTTCCACCCCAAACGTATGGAACACCTGTATACATATCTGCAGTATTTAATATCGCCTGTGCCTTTGGTGAAGAAGCAAGATATTGTGATTCTGATGCCTTTCTGTAAGTAAAATCAACGGGCATACTGTAAACCTCACTGCCGTCCGCCAAAACTGCACCGACTGTCAGTGAATATTGGTTTGTACCTTTTAGAGTTCCCTTTTTAATTTTACATTTTGTAGAGTTTACAACCTCGTCATAAACAACTCTTGATGACGCGTCCTTTATTATGACTCTGTAGGTCTGTGCTGTGGAAATAGATGTCCACTCAACATTAAAGTCGCCGTCTTCTACCTCTCCGTTATTCTGAGGTATTATAATTGTTGGTAATTCGATAGAATAATTATCTGTTTTATATGTATTATACGTACGGTTAACACTTGCTATTGCCTGCTCTCTTGTTGTTGAGCCCAACGGGTCAAATGTAAGAGCGTCTGTACCGTTCATAAGCGAATTGTTAAGCACTGTAAGAACTGATGTCTGTGCCCAGTCGCTTATCTGGTACGAATCAGAAAATGTGCTTATTGCAGATGTGTCGCTTCCGTCTGATAATACAAAATTTACTTCGCTTGCAGCAAGTGTAGAAACAAGCATTTTTGCCATTTCCTGTCTTGTTACAAGTCTCTCGGGGTCAAAAGAACCGTCGCCCGTACCATTTACTATTCCGTAACAGTATGCCTGTGCAACTGCTACGTTATTTGTATCATAAAATGGATTTTGCTGAGGAATATACATCTCCTCATGTGTAAGCTTGCGGTAAAGGTTCATAACCAATTCGCAAAGCTCTTCTCTTGTTATATTAGCCTTAAGATTTTTAGAAACTACGTTATAAGAAACAAGTCCCGACTCATTGGCTGACTGATATTCGCCAAGAGCCCAACCACTCAGGTCCGCCGCCATAGCTGTTGATGTGAATAATAATGTAAGGGATATAACTGCGAGGGCAATTCTTTTTACTTGTTTTTTCAAGTTTATTCTCTCCTTCTTTATTATAGCCATAAATCCTTTTCACAAACCATCTTAATTTTTGCACCCACACCTTAATATGTAAAAAATCGTGTACCATAGCGCAAAATATCAAGCTTTTTTGGTCTACCTTTGTCTTTCCTTTTTCTTTCCTTAAGCGGTCAGCCTCAAAAATAATGAGCCTTTTCCACTCTATGCTCACTATTCTAACACTTTTTTAACGATTTGTCAAGCAATTTTTAAGAAATATTTCAAATATGTTAAAAAATTCGGGTTAAAAAGTTAAATATCTTGTAATCTTTTTGTAATATAACAAGTCTGTTTATGTACAAATTGCTTTAAAAAAGGGCGCATTTGTCGTCAAAATAACTATGTTTTAGGTGGTTTTTTGTAAATATTGGGAAAAACGTGAAAACATTGTTTTAAAAAACTTTTGAATTGTTACGGTTTTGTTACAATCCAAAAGTTTTCTTAAAAATTATATAAACTGGTTGCGGTTTTTATCATATTTATAGCCGACAAGCTCCAGTTTTGATATGATTTGCTCCTTATTAGCCTCCAAATCGTCGCATAATTCATCAAATGAGGCATAATAATCCCGAAGCTTTGTATTTATTACACTCAAAAGTAGTATAGGGTCTTGTGGTAACATAGCTTTTTCCTTTCTTTAAAATACAAGGTTGCGGATTTTCCGCAACCTTAATTTTTATGGTATGTTTAATTTTTTTCTGCCTGCCGATTTTGCGGTAAATTTTTGCAGATTGCTGCTTTGCAGTTTGGGTGATGTACGAGAAGTGTA
>JAZNPJ010000179.1:0-6052 GCA_045589635.1 Clostridia bacterium | reverse complement strand
CGACTTCGGGATGCAAGTTGTCCGTTCTGCATCATTTTTAATGCACCCCATAGGCTAAGCAAAAACTTTATAAATAAACAAAAACGCACTCTTGCAGTATAAACATACGGCGTCGGGTGCGCTTTGTTTGTTGTGCAACATTTTCTCTACGCCCCAAGGGGTTGTTAAAAATGCACAGACCACAAAAAAAGAGGCTAAGCCTCTTTTTTATTTGCAAGCTCTGAAAATCTTTTTATAAATCTTGAATATTTTCCCTTTGAGTTTTCTCTAAATTCAACACCATAAGTTTTTAACTCATCTAAAAGACTGGTGGGTAAATCGCCTGTATATTCTATCTCTATTTCGAAGTCTTGTGTGTCAAAATAGGTTGTATAGTCAAGGCAAATTTCGGTAGTGTTATTCCACATAAGAGAGTGCCTTACTGTTGTAGCAGAGCCTATTAAAAAAACCTCGCCCGCATCAACATCAGTTAGTTCAAGAACGGTTTTTTCATCAAAAAAGTCGGGTACATTTTCAATATTTCTTTCATATTCCTCACAAATCTGCAAAGGACTGTCTGAATTTTTATGCTTTTTTATCTGCAGTTTAAAGGTATTATCAATTTCGCGGACGCGAAATGTTATTCCGTTTTGTTTTAGGATAGGTGTAAGTGCGCGGTAATAGTGGTTTGTCTGCTTAATAATTTTATCCCACTTATATGCGCCCGTTACCTTTTCAAAAACCTCTTTGGTAATAATGCATTTTAGTTCTTTTTCAAGCATTTTTTCTTCCTTTCAGCAATAAAACAATGAGTGTAATTACACCTAACAGCACGATAGTTCCGCCAGGTCTTAAATCAAGATAGAACGAAAGGACAAGTCCGATAACTGTAAAAGCTATTGCAAAAACAATCGATATTTTAAGCATAGAGGAATAGCTTTTTGCAACTGTCATTGCGCATGCAACGGGTATTACCAACAAAGATGAAACCATAAGTGCACCAACTGCACGCGACGCTGCCGCAACGGTAAGAGCACTAAGGAGCATAATTACAAAATTTATAGCCTTAACAGGCAGTCCCGAAATATGAGCCGCCTCCTCGTCAAACGAAATAAAAAACAGTTCCTTATATAACAGATAGGATACAATTATAACAATAATTCCCAAAGCTAAGGTTATGTAAAGCTCAAAATCTGAAATAGATACTATAGAGCCAAATAGAAATCCATTCAAATCGGAGGCGCTTTTTACAAAGCCTGAAAGCACTGCGCTAAGACCAATACCTGCTGACATTACAACAACGGGAGCAATTTCCGAATATGATTTTAACAGTTTTCTAAGCCATTCTATACCCAAAACTGCTATAACAGAGAAAACTACTGCACCAAGTATAGGGTTGATGTTAAGAAGAAGTCCTGTGCATATTCCCGCAAGGGCAAAGTGTGAGGTTGCATCACCTATTGAGCTTAACCTCTTTAAAACAACACTTGCACCTATACAGGGAGTTATTATACCTATTATAATCGCAACAATAAAGGCCCTTATCATAAAGGAATAGGAAAATATATCAATCATGGTGATGTGCTCTCCTTCCCGCATATATTTCGTTTACCTGCTCCAATGAAAGCTCGTTGCGGTGCAAAAATTCACCATTACCATGTGAGCAGAAAATTAAAAGACTTGACGCGGCACGTACCAAAGACGGAGTATCATGGTTTGTCATAACTATTGTTATACCGCTCTTGTTAAGTTTTTGAATTAAAGACATTATTTCCTCTGCACTGGGCGCGTCTATTCCTACAACAGGCTCGTCCATAAAAATAAGACGCGGCTTACAGATAAGTGCACGTGCAATAAAAACTCTCTGTTGCTGTCCGCCCGAGAGCTTGCCTATAAGCTTGTCAGCAAAATCTGCCATTCCAACCTGTTCTAAAACCTCATCACAAAGCTTATAATCTTCCTTTGTATACTTTTTAAACAAACCAATTTTTGAGTACAAATTAGCCATTACAACCTCGCGTACAGTTGCGGGGAATGCTGTGTTAAACGAGTTTGCCTTTTGCGAAACATAGCCTATTTTATCGCGTGCAATACCGTCTTTTATATTTTTACCAAAAAGAGAAATTGACCCGCTCTGCATTGGGAGCATACCCAAAATAAGCTTTATAAGCGTGGATTTTCCTGCTCCGTTTGTGCCTATAATGCCTAAAAAATCTCCCTCATCAAGCGAGAAGTTTACATTTCTTAAAATTGGTGTGTCGTTATTGTGGTACTTAAACGACACATCGCTCACTCTAAGTATTTCCATTTGTTTTTCTCCGATTTAATTACTCATAACAGAGTTTGAAATTTCTTCTATGTTTTTTTCCATAGCACTAAAGTATCCGCCGTTTTGGTTATCGACCTCTAACGAGTCAAGATAAAGAATTTTAGCACCAACCTCATTTGCAACACTCTGTGCTGACTTTGAGTTTTCGTTTGGCGATACAAATATGTGCTTGATGTTATTTTCTCTTGCAAAGTCTATGATTTTTGCCATTTGTGCGGCAGTGGGGTCGCCTTCTCCATGTATTCCCTCAATGGATAGCTGTGTTATACCCAATAAATCCAGAAGATGTGCATATGCCCCGTGCGCAGTTATTATTGTATGCGAATTTGTCTTGGGTTTTGCTAATGCAATTTGTTCTTTTAGAAAACTGCACTTTTCTCTTGCACTGTTAAGATTATTGGTATAAAAATCCTTGTTGTTTTCATCAATCTCACAAAGAGCGTTGCAAATTTGTTCCATTTGCACGATTGCAATATCGGGATTAAGCCATATATGCGGGTCGTGCTCGTTATTTAAATTGATATTTCCATCTGCTTTAATAGTTAAGCAACCCGAAGATGTTGCACTATCACTTATATCCTGTGCCCAAGTGTCAATAGTGCCGCTGTATATGAATAAATCACCATCCAAAAGTCTTGCCATTTGAGTTGCGCTTATTTCGAAATCATGGGGTTCTCCCGTTTGTACAAGATTTGTAATATCAATCTTGTCGCCGCCGATTTCTCTTGCAAAATCCTCCAATGCATAAAAAGACACATATACCTGTAATTTATCGCTTTGCTCTTGTGTGCAAGACGGTAAAAGAGAAAGAACAAAAAATATTGATATTATAAGCGATAGAAATTTCTTCATTTTTTAGTTCCTTTCTGTTAACGGGTGTTTTTTAATATAGCAGAGATGGCCTCTCTGTAAAAGTCGGTTGTTTGGGCAATCAGGACAAGTCCGAGAGAAAATTATTTAGATTGCTGTTTGAAAAAGCGACGGCGTATGTTTATACTCCGAGCTTTTGAAAATAGTAAGATGGATAATTTTATTCGGACGACTACTTTGTATCATACCAGGAGCGACCCTGTGCCATTTCTATTGTAAGCGGCACACGTAATTCCATTGCGCCTTCCATTTCCTCTTTAAGTATTGCCTTTACTATATCTACCTCATCAAGTGCCGCCTCAATAATAAGCTCGTCGTGTACCTGAAGAATAAGACGTGATTTTAAGCCCTCGTTAATAAGACGGTTATCTACCTTTACCATTGCAAGCTTAATAATATCTGCAGCACTTCCCTGAATAGGGGTATTTAGTGCAACTCTCTCACCAAAGCTGCGCACCTGAAAATTAGATGATTTAAGTTCGGGAATATAACGGACTCTGTTCATAAGAGTTGTTACCTTTCCCTCCTCTTTTGCGCGCTCTTTTATGGTCGTCATATATTCTTTTACGCCGCTGTACTTATCAAGATAGTTATTTATATATTCGTCTGCCTGTTTTACACTTATTTTTAAATCCTGAGAGAGCGAAAAGCTTCCCATACCATAGACAATACCAAAATTTATTGCCTTTGCACTTCGTCTTTGTAGGCTTGTTACCTCGCTTGTTGGTACATTAAACACCTTTGCGGCAGTAACGGTATGAATATCTTCGCCATTTAAAAATGCATTTATCATATTTTCGTCGTTTGCAATAGATGCAAGAACTCTTAGCTCTATTTGAGAATAGTCTGCGCCAACAAGAGTGAAACCGTCTTTGGCAACAAACATCTTACGTATTTCTCTGCCAATTTCGGTACGTACGGGAATATTTTGCAGATTAGGCTCAGTTGATGAAATTCTGCCCGTTGCGGTTACTGTCTGATTAAATACCGAGTGTATACGCCCCGTTTTTTTGTTTATAAGCGGTAATAAACCGTCGCAGTATGTGTTTTTTAGCTTTGCAAGGTGTCTGTACTCTAAGATTTTATTTATAATGGGGTGAGCGTCTTGGAGCTTTTCTAATACATCTACGCTTGTAGAGTATCCCGACTTTGTTTTCTTACCATTTTTAAGACCAAGCTTTGTAAACAAAACCTCGCCAAGCTGTTTAGGAGAATTTACATTAAATTCCTCGCCCGCGTCGGAGTAAATACCCTTTATAAGAGATTGAATTTGTCCATCAAGCATTTGCGAAAAGGAGGATAGCGCAGATGAGTCCACTAAAAAGCCGCGAAGCTGCATATTAGCTAAAACGCGGATAAGCTTAAGCTCAACGTTTTTATATAATTCCTCCTGATTGTTCTTTAAAATGCGTTTCTTTAGTTCCTTGTTAAGAAGAAATAAAGCCGCAGTGCTTTTTGCTAAAAATTCGTCTATATCAGTTTCTTCCTCATCAAAAAGAGAAAGCTGATTTTCACCTCGGTTCACAAGTTCTGCCTTTAAGTATTCCATACAAAGCTTTTCGATTGTATACTCGCTTTTTGACGGGTCGGCAAGATACGCGCTTATACACACATCATCACAAACATTTTCCAAATCCGCAATTTCGTTAAGATTTATAATATCCTTTTTAATATCAAAGCCGACAAGGTTTTTATGTGAAAAAAGCTTTTTTGCTCCGTTTAATATGTTATCTCTTAAAATGTATGATGTTTCTCCGTCAGAAACACAAAGTAAAACAAGAGAATTATCATCATTATACTTTGTTATATATGCAAAATTGTCGCAGTTGGGTAATGTATCAACTGCTTGTATTTTAAGGTCTTTAAAAATATCAACACTTTCGCTTTGATTTGTTGTGGGTGAGATTTCAAATCTTTTTATTATAGAATTAAGCTCAAGACTTTTTAAGAGTGTATAAAACTCGTCTGATGATTGCTCCTTAACAGAAGTAAAGGCACAATCCTCGACATTAAATGAAATAGGTACATTACGGTCTATTGTTGCAAGTGTTTTTGAAAGAAAAGCACTGTCCTTACCGTCTTTTAGCTTTTGTAGAGTCGCGCCTTTTTGACCGCAGTTATCGATATTTTCGTATAGAGCTTCAATAGAGCCATTATCTATAATTATTTTTGAGGCGGTTTTTTCGCCAATGCCTTTAACTCCCGGGATATTATCCGAGGCATCGCCCATAAGAGCCTTTAAGTCTATAAATTGTTCGGGTGTAACACCATACTTTTCAAAAACCGCTTCTTTATCATAAATGACTGTTTCGTTAAAGCCCTGTTTTGTTACAGTAAGCACAACCTTTGTTTTATCGGAGGCAAGCTGCAAATCGTCCTTATCGCCCGTTGCAATAAGACACTCTATATCGCTCTCCTCGCAAAGTCGTGATACTGTGCCTATTATATCGTCTGCCTCATACCCGGGGGTTTCAAAAAGAGGAATGTTCATGGCACGTACCATATCGCGTGCTATTGGCATTTGTGCAACAAGTCCCTCAGGCATTGGTTTTCGCTGTGCCTTGTAGCCATCATATAATTTGTGGCGAAATGTCGGCGCTTTTAAGTCAAATGCCGCACATACGTAATCGGGGGTGTAGGTATCTACTAATTTTGCAAACATAGAAAGAAAGCCATAAATGGCATTTGTCTGTGTGCCATCGGAAGCGCTTAAGTATCGCACTCCGTAATATGCACGGTTTATTATACTGTTTGAGTCGAGAATCAGTAATCTTTTCATTTATGAGCTCCTTTCATCTTAGGAGATTAATCTCTTATATATGCTTTTTTGTAGTAGTGGTGAGTGGTGTCGGTATCGTCATCGTGAATTAATGA
>JAZNPJ010000178.1:0-8088 GCA_045589635.1 Clostridia bacterium | reverse complement strand
ATTAACGAAAATCTTCAGTATATTTTTAATAATATGAGGTTGGAATTAAAAGAGCACAACAAAGCAGAAATAAACCCTGGATTTATAAGTAAAACTCTTTTTGATAAAGACTTCCAATATACTATAAATTCACTGCATTTTCTAATTGACGGCAGCGCCGAATTACGATTTAATAATCAAAAGAAAACATTATCAAAGGGTGATATATTTTTTATTGGTAATCATGTAAAATGCGATTGGCTATACACAAAGCCATCAAAAGAAATTACGTTTTTATTTAATTTGTACTTAGGAAATTCCAAAGACCTTTTTTCTGATGTTAATGAGCCTTTGATTATTCATAACAGGTTTGACATCGTAGAAAAAATGAACAAACTGTTTGATGATGATAAATGCGGCTCGGTACTTAAAATAAAAAATATTTTTATGGATTGTCTTTTGGACTTTTTAAACATAAATGAATATGATTTTATTACCAATATAAATCTATCAAAAAAATACAACGAAATATTTGAATATATAAACAACAATTTATCTATAAATATAAAAATTAACGACCTCAAAAGCGTTACAAATTACTCTGATAGTTTTTTTACCAAGACGTTTGTTAAAGATAATAATATAACATTAAAAAAATATATACACGACAAGGTAATGGCTGAGGTTGAACAGCTTTTATTATATTCCGATGTACCAATTTCCGAAATATCCGATAAATTTAATTTTTGCGAGCTTTCATATTTTACGCGTTGGTTTAAAAATTATAAAAACTGTTCGCCAACTGAATATAGAAAAAAATACAAAAACAGAAAAAGTCTTTTATAACTGTGTGTTATAAAAGACTTTAATTATTAGTACAAATTATTTATTTTTTTGTATTCTGTAGGTGTCTGCCCTACTTTCTTTTTGAAAATTTTCGCAAAATACTGCGGACTTTCGTAGTGAAGTTTATCTGCAACCGTAGTTATTTTTTCTTTCTTATCCAGTAACTTTTTAGCTTCGTTTATTTTCAAATCCTGATAGTATTGCATAATTGTAACACCAAGCATTTCTTTAAATATTCCGTTGAGATATGTTTTCGAATAAAACATATCTTCACAGATATCTGAAAGTGAAACCTTACCATATACATTTGAACGAAGAATTCCTATAACCTCGTTTATAATAGATTTCTTAATTTCAGACGCATCAACCATAACCTGTATATCTCTTCTTATATACATTTCATCCTGAACAAGCTTAATAAGCATTTCCTCAATATAGTTCTCAATAAGCTGTTGAGAACCAAGCATTGGATTTTCTTTTAATGTAAGCTTTTTGTTTATAGGAAAAACAAATGTTGATTTTGCTTCTTTTAATATTTTTTCAAGTAATTCTTTAATTTCGCCATCTATACGACGACGCCCCTTTATTATCGGAATAATGTTCGATTTACTTTTAAAACATACAATTACTATACTTGCATTATCTTCTTTTTCAACAAAATAAGAATGTCGCGAATTAGGCAAAATCAAAAAGAAATCATTTCTTGTCAGTGTAGTACTTGTATTCTCATCTTTACAAGTGATTTTACCATCCTCAACATAGACAAACTCATAAAAATCATGGGCTTCTTCAGGATACGAAAAATCAGAAATATTTTGAAATTGCTCAATAGTAACAAGGTGTTGAACAGATATTAGTTTTTTTTACGGTATAGGTATAATATTTTTTCATAAAAATTCTCCGTTCTTTAATAAAAAAACATTTGCTTTTCAATTTGTAAAAAAACAAACCAAAAAATATATATCTTTATTATTTCCCCATTATGTTTAATTTAACACATTGATGGAAAAAAGTCAAGCTATATTAAAAATAGTGTTGATTTGTACACATTTTGCTTTTATTTTGTCCATTGTAATAATGTGTATAAATGTTATAATTTATAGTAGGAGTATAGGCAAAAAAGGAGATGTTTTGATATGAAAATAATTTGCGCATCTTTTCAGTGCGAATCTAACAGCAAAGCGAAGCTTCATCCTCAAAAATATGATTTTGAGTATTTTAAGGGTGATGATATTTTTAAAAAGCTTATTGTAAAAGACATTTTTGAAAAAGCATGTTTTGAAGTAATTCCATCTATTTATGCAGTAGCACTCCCTTCTGCAACTGTAGAAAAAGAAATCTATATGTACTATACCGAACAAATTCTACAAACAGTTCGCGAAAACCCCGATGCTGAGGGTGTATATATTTTCTTCCACGGCAGTATGGAGGTTGATGAAATTGGCAGCGGTGAGTTGTATCTCTTAAAAGAAATCCGTAAGATTGTATCAAAAGACTGTGTAATAGCTATGACAATGGATGCACACGCAAATATCACCGATGAACTTGGCGAATATGCAAATATCACATGCGGATTTAAAACAGTTCCACACACTGACCAGAATGAGAGTCAGCAAAGGGCTGCAGAAGCTTTAATAAAGGCTTTAAAAACAGGTGTAAAACCATATCTTTATGTTCAGAGAGTACCATTTCTTCTTAAAAATGATACATTATTGACAAGAGAAGAACCTTTAAAGAGCATTATAAACGAAACAATAGAATTAGAAAAAAATCCTGATATATTCTCAGCCAACGCCTTTTTGGGACACTGCTGGATTGACGCTAAAAACACAAGTGCATCAACAGTAGTATGTGCTACTGATAAGGACACAGCCCAAAAATACGCAAAAGAGCTTGCAAATAAATTGTGGGCAACAAGAGCAATGTATACTTCACGGTTTAAGAGTTGAAACATGCTACGTTATAACAGAAAATGGTGCAGAGCCTCTATGCCCAGAGTTTGAAGAAGAACTATTTAACTACGTAAAATAATTGTAAAGGAGATACTAATTATGAAAAACGGAAAAAAGAATTGGGTTTTCTGTGATGGTGATTTACCCCCCGCAGGCGACAACCCTGAATTTCAAGGTCATGAAGCACTAATGATTACTAATGTTGGCAAAAAAGACGCTCATATCAGAATTAAAATTATATTTGAAGATAAGCCTGCTTATGACAACATTACATTAGACCTTAATGCAGAAAGAACAACATGCTTACGTTTGGATAAGCCAATAGGAAAAGAGCAATATCAAATTCCTTTTGGTCAGTATGCTATTCACGTTATATCTGACGTTCCTGTATGTGCATGTTTCGGAAGATTAGATGTAAGACAAACAAACATGGCTTATTATAGCCTTGCAGGTTATGGTTTCTAATTAAAGTTTCTATACATAAAAACAAGCTGTCGTACGACAGCTTGTTTTTTTATATTACGCTTTTTATATGTTTTGGAACACCGTTTTCCATAATTGGCGGTATTTCTCCCATAATAAGAGGTCTTGCATATGATATAAAATTCTCAGATACATATGTTCCGTTATCTGTTATCCATTCCGTCGGAACTTGTCTTTCTACATTTGCAATATCATTTATATCGCATGTATCAACAACAATTTTATATGGATTATTGCTTTCTCTTTTAAATATAGCCATCTTCCCTGTTTCACCATTTAATGCACATATAAATGCCATTGCACCTGCCTCATATGCTTCATCTATATCTGTTTTTGACGAAATATGCGATGCACATCTTTGAAGTGTAGAAAGAATAATACCCCTCGACCTTACCTTTGCATCTTTTGCTACCTTTTCCGATAAATAAAGTGCAGTGTTACCAAGTCTCTTATGTCCGAAAGCATCAACTTCTACATCCTGTGATTCATTTATATATGTACCATGTTCATCACGAACACCCTCAGAAAGTGCAACAATTATTGATGGCTTTTTCTTTTTTATCTCCATTACATCCTCAATAAATTTTTCATATATGAATGGTGTCTCAGGGAGATAAATAAGGTCGGGGCCTATTCCCTCATTTGATTTTGCAAGAGCTGCAGAGGCGGTAAGCCAGCCTGCATTTCTGCCCATAATTTCTACAATAGTAATTGTTTCTAATGGATATACACTTGAATCGCGTATAATTTCTTTTATAGAAGATGCAATGTATTTTGCGGCACTTCCATATCCTGGTGTGTGGTCTGTAGCTGCTAAGTCGTTGTCTATGGTCTTTGGCACTCCCATAAATGTAATATCACTGTTAATCGCTTTTGCATACTCAGAGAGCTTTTTAATTGTATCCATAGAGTCGTTGCCGCCTATGTAAAAGAAATGCTTTACATCAAGTTTGTTTAGTATGTTAAATATTGTTTTATATACATTTTCATTATTTTCGTATGACGGAAGCTTATATCTGCAACTTCCGAGATATGAAGATGGTGTACGTTTTAAAAGTTCAATTTCTTCTTCACCCATGATATAGTTACTCATATCAATCACTCGTTCGTTCAATAAACCTTCAATTCCGTTTAACATACCTAAAATACGTTTACAACCGGCTTTTTTTGCTGCACTAAATACTCCTGCAAGGCTTGAATTTATAGCTGCAGTCGGTCCTCCTGATTGCCCTACAATAACATTACCAACCATTTTTTATCTCCTTTGTTTATATTATAATTTTATTATTAAGACAGGTGTTCTACAAGTGTTTTTATGCCAATTAAAATAAGCATAACACCACCAACCACTTCGGCATTGCCTGCCAGAACATCACCAAATTTATTGCCAATATATATTCCTGCAAAAGAAAATATAAAGGCCACAATACCTATAATTATAGACGGAACAAGTATTGGACTTCCAACCGCTGCAATAGTTATACCGGCAGCAAGTGCATCTATACTCGTCGCTATTGCCATCATAGTTAAAACAGAAAAGCTAAGTGGATTTTCGGAGACTTCCTTTTCTTCATTTTTAGCATCAACAATCATCTTAATTCCTAAAAACACAAGCAATACAAATGCAATCCAATGGTCAATAGCTTGCATATAATCCATAGCAAATTCTGCCAAAAAACTCCCAATGCACGGCATAATAAATTGAAAAGCACCAAAGAAAAAGCCGATTTTAATTGCATTTTTTAATTTAACCTTTTTTAGCACAATTCCGTCTGTAACACTTACACCAAATGCATCCATAGCGAGTGCCACTGCAAGCACAAAAATTGACAAAAAATCCACCTTATAATCCTCCAATGCATATTTTGTATATCTATATTTATATGTAACATACAAATAGAAAAACAACCTTTTATGTTGTTTTTCTATTTTAATTTAGTATAATAATTTTTAACCCTCAAGTGAAAGTATCAAATATACATTTTTAAGTTCAATCTCATTTAAATTTGCAGCTTCATTGCTATAGTTATATTTTGGATTTTCTTTATACCATGACTTTGAATTAAAGTAATCACTGTATTCTTTTATTTTAAATGATCTTCCGTGTCTTGCATATATCTCATTTCTTGCTATACCAAGTTGCTTTTTAGATAGATTTGAAAGTTCATTTTTTGTAAGATATCTTATTCCGGAATCAGGAATAACATATCCATCAGCATCATAATAAGTCAAACTTGTTATATCATAGATTGTAGAGCCATTATATGTTTGTTCAGTAGGCTCTGCACTAACAGTTATATACTTACCGTTAATCTGAGATGATACACTACCCTCGGAAACATACGCATAATATGTTTTATTCTCAATTTCAAATGACATTATTGACTTGTTTATGTTATTATCAAATGTAACAATTCCACCTACAGCAAGCTTGGAGTTAAGCTTTGAAGTTGTAATACCACTTGTTGTAGTTACTGTTTTATAGCTTGAGCCACCCGTTCCCTTTCGGCTTGGTTTATTAACTGATTGTACAGTTGATGTATTGGCCGGCGCAGGTGTCTTTGCAGGTGCTTGTACGGCTGAAGTATCTGATTGTTGAACAACAGTATTTGTTTGATTATTAACGGCATTACCATCAGTCGGTGCCGGAGTTGCCTCCTGAGGTGTTGGAGTACTTGTCGGCAAAGGTGTTGGTGTTGATGTAGCAACAGGACTTGGTGATGGAACATTAACAACTCCCGGTTTAATGCTATCCTTTAACAAATACGCACCAATCCCTGCAGCTGCAGCAATAATCGCACATATAACTACAATAAGAATTACTTTCTTGCGTTGCTCACGCTTTCTTTTTTGTTCGCGTCTTGCATTGATCTCTGTTAATTGCTGTTGCTTTTCATCTATTACTTTCTCTGTCTGGATTTTACGTCTTTGCTTATTTTCTTCAAAAATTTCGTGAGTTGAACGCTGTTCAACAACAGGGGCAGGTTGCTCAATTTCTTCTTCTACAACTGAAGTCTCGACAAGGTTTTCGCCACAGAATTCACATTCTAACGAATTATCATCAATTTGTGCCCCGCATTTTTTACATAGCATAAAACTACCTCCATTCTAAAATACAAACATCTATTTTCATTTTAAATTATATAACATTTACTATCAATAGTCAATAACGATACCATTACAATAATACTACAATTATTTATCTTTTCTGTATACAAACTTTCGTATAACCTCCTGTAGCAAAAAGCCTTTACATCCTGCAATATATCCCGCCATACACGATGCTATAGGAATAATTATCCAGAATGCAAATGAATACATCATTACATACCCTTTGCTTGCACCTATTATGCCCACATAAGGATATGTCCAAAACGAAAATGCAATGTTAGAAAAAATAGTAAGTATAAAGCTTGTACTATTTTGCGCATCATATAAACTCCATGAATAATTATATAAAATATAAGTTAAAAATGTAATTACACATATTGTAAGTCCCCATAAAAACGATTTAAATACTTTGGGTTTTAGTGGTGTATATGGCTTGTTATCCTGAATTGAAAGCTCATTTGCACCCGAATACAATATAATAGCGTATATAAACATAAAAATTGCAGATGCAATTTCCTTTAAAGGAGTTACACCAAAGCACCACGAAAAAACCATCATCAAAACAAATGCCACACCACAACCTGCCAAGTGTTGCATGATAATATAAAAAAACTGATACGGAACTGTTATCCTTACACCCTGTCTCATTATTTGTCTTATCTCCTTATGTTATTTTGTACTTTCGATACCGGCAATATATCCTGATGACCATGCCCATTGCAGATTATATCCACCGCAATCACCGTCAATATCCAAAATCTCGCCGCAAAAAAATATTCCCTTTTGCTTTTTGGATTCTAATGTATCGGAATTTACTTCAAGAGTATTTATTCCTCCACGTGTAACCTGGGCATTATTCCATGACATTGTGCCACAAATATTAAACTTCCATTCTTTTAAGGAATGTGCAATATTCCTTATTTCTTTTTGTGTAAGATTGTCTGCTTTTTTTGACAAAGGCACAATCCCGATACTTTTTAGGAATACCTGACCTACTCTTTTATTTAGCATTCCAACAAAAAAGTTTTCCATTTCGCACTCAGGCATCGCTGTAATTCTATTATTTATTATATCATAAACTTCATCATACGAATAAGATGGCATAACATCTAATTTTATAGTATCTCCGATTTTTGAATATGCAGACATATCAAAAACAGCAATTCCCGATAAGCCATAGTCTGTAAATAGTACTTCTCCCTCGGTCTTTTTGTTATTAACAGATACGCCACATTGTAATTTTAAGCCTTTAAGCTTTTTTGCAACATCCCCGTCTGTTTTTAATTGAACAAGCGAAGGATAAAGTTCTGTAACTGTATGCCCTATCGTTTTTGCAATATCGTATCCGCTTCCGTTTGAGCCTAATGAGGGCGCAGCCTTACCGCCCGTTGCAATAATAGCTTTTTCGCAATAACCTCTCTTGCCATCGTATGAAATTATTTCAAATCCATTTTTACACTTTTTAAGTTCTTTTACTTCAAAATTCTCTATTACAGATATCCCTGCTTGTTTTATCTTGTTTCTTAATACATCAAGCACTGATGTTGCCGTGTCCGAATATGGATATACTCTCCCCTCTTCATCAACCTTATAAAGCAATCCAATATCTTCAAAAAAGGATAGTGTTTCATTAACCCAAAATTGAGATTTTACACCTCTTATAAAATCAACATCATTACCATGATAATTTTCAAAATCCGCATTTATATTTGTCATG
>JAZNPJ010000177.1:0-1627 GCA_045589635.1 Clostridia bacterium | reverse complement strand
ATTTTTTAAAATCAGTAAGCTTTACCGACTCACAACTTTCATAGGCAATTTTATTTGTGTCAGGTTCTGTAAGTTTTATGCTTATCTCAACTTCCGTATTCAGCTTTTCTCCTGTAACGCCATTATCATAGGCGCGAGTATAGCTATAGCAACCGTCATTATAGCCATAAAACGGTTTTAGTTCCTGAACCTGCCCATCTGCAATTTCAAATTCCAGAAACAGTTCTGCCGAATTACTGCAAATTGATTTTGTATACATATAAGGGCGACTTATGTGCAGCTTTTCCGCGAAGTCAAGCCGCACTCTGTTCCATATACCAATTACAATAAAATCACCGGTGCTTGTTGCGCTGTCTCGGGCAATATTCCATGGTACTATCTGTGTGTTTTCTCCGTTTTCATTCCATCCGTCAAAGGCATCTTTTATATCGTAGTTGCAGGCTTTGACCTCAACGGTAATTTCGTTTTCACCATTTAGATTAAGAAAGTCAACAACATCGCATACAGGTCCACCAAACATACCCTCATGTTCACCCAGGAGATGTCCGTTTACCCACACTCTGCAATAATAAGCAACACCGTCAAAAGACAAAAATGCATTGCCTTTAAAATCCGATTTATCAAGAATGAATTTTTTGCGGTAATACCATACCTTTTCATCTACCCAATGGTACAGTTTACTGTTTACTCCCTCATACGGATGAGGAAGTATACCTGCTTCATACAAAGAAAAATACAATGATTTAGGAATATCTGTCTTGTATTTCCACTCAAGCTTCGATAAATCTTCCATGGCATTGTCTGCCCAGATAAAATCCCAGTCTTTGTCAAGGTCAATGTGATTTTTGCCTTTTCTTGGTTCGATATAATATGGTTGATTCAAATTCATAACAAAACCTCCTTTTTAAAAATTATAACTCCCTACGCTTTGCAAGGCAAGAAATTTCATAATGTGAAATATTGAATTCCGAAAGAATTTGTGATATAATTAGTTTCAGGTGATAGCATGATAGGTTCTGTACAAAAAGCTATAAAGATACTTAATGTAATTTCCGAAGGAAAAAACAGTCCGGTTTCTCTTTTGTATATAAGCGAAATGACAGGAATTAATAAATCAACCTGCTCGCACATAATATCTACACTCGAATCTGAAGGATTTGTTAAAAAGATTTCTCACACAAAAGGTTATGTGCTCGGACCTGCAGCATATTGTCTTTCAAGACACGGGAAATATGAGAACGAATTTGTATCGATATGCCACCCATTGATACGCTGGCTTAATAAAAAAACGGGATATTCCGTAATTCTTGCGGTGGTTGAAGAAGGACAGAAATATACAATAGATTATATTGATACATTAAAAATACTTCAGGAAAGTTCAGAAATTATGCCGGATGATATATACCGCACCGCAACAGGCAGAATTATTATGGCAAATATGGATAAGTCTGATATAAAAAGGGTTTTTGAAAAAAACGGACTTCCGCCCGAAGGACACTGGGATGAGGTTACATCCTTTGAAACATTGGAAGCTAAGCTTTCGGAGCTTGATAAAAATGGTGTTGCGCAGACATACTGCGTAAGAAATGATAGTAAAATTATGCTTGGGTATGCTGCTGCAGTTTTC
>JAZNPJ010000176.1:0-5904 GCA_045589635.1 Clostridia bacterium | reverse complement strand
CGGAAAGAAATATAAACAAGATTAAATATGGCGAAAAAAGAAGTTGATTAAGATAATCTTAATCAACTTCTGTAAATTTTAGCACACCATCAACAATAAGCTTACAGTTATCTTCTATTCTGCAGGTATATGAGTTACTTTCAAGATTTTTTAAATTCTGACTTTCTATCACATTATTGTTGGATAGCTTTATTATTCGAAATGATCCTTGCCCCTCAATTTTATATCTGCCTTCGCTTATATCTTTTGGACAGTTTAGTGTTGAATTTTTAAGTGTAACGCTATCACCTTTTATGGCATTTGAAACTTTACTTATTTCCCCTGCGTATTTTGAGGAAAGATCATCATTTGTGCCTAAATTGGCAAGCTCTTGCTTTATTTTATCTATACTGATTGTAAGTGAATTAACTTTTTCGTTGTATTTTGCAAATTCACTGTCATTTTCTAAAATTTTGTTATACTCGGCTCTTACTTCTTCTGTCTTCTTTGAGAGTTTTTCGTTGTCATCATAGAGCTTTGTATTTTCGTCTTTAAGTTCCTTTGTAGCATTGTGCAGCTGTGCTATTGCATCTCTTCTTGAGCCGATGGAAATGCCTCGGTTAAAAAGAATAAAGGAGGTAAAAACAGTTATTGTGGCAAGTATTGCTACAAACCACACTTTAAAAGAATTCATATCTCGTGCCTCCTATTCCCATAAAACAAATTTTGTTGTGGCATTGATTTTTATTGTATAGCCATCATAAAATTTAAGAATAACGGGTGTATCGTTTGAAAGCTTTTCATTTATTTTGGTTTCCTTTGCCTCAGATGCGGCAATAATAGACCCGTTTGATGTAACCTTAAATGTTGCAGCTATTATATTCTTTCCCACAACATAAACACCCGGATTAAGAGTGATTGTATATGCATTGTTTTTTTCGTATTCAAGACGCTGTTTTTTTTGTGTAAGCTCTCTGCTCAGGTTTTCATACTGTGCAGTTAAATCCTTAAGCTTTTTTTGGGAGGTTTCTTTGTCGTTTAAAAGTGTTTTTAAATCACTCAATTCCTTAAGTGCTTTTAACGAATCTTCAGTTAGATATTCTTTTTCGTTTATAAGGGTCTCTTTTGTAGCGGTTGCCGCCACGTAATCTTTATCAGTCAACTTCATTGCTTCAACAACTGACGGGATTGATTCTTTGTTGGGATATAATCTTGTGCCTGTATAGAATGAAACATAAGCTATAACAAATGCAATCACAAGGGATACAGAGAAAAATATAATATTTGACTTTGCTGAGTTGTATTCGCCTAAAATATAAACTTCTTCGGACAATTCGTCAGAAACATCAAAACCAAAATTAAATACGTTATCGCTCATATAGAAATCACCCCTTTACAGTATTATAAAAAGTATAGTTATAATTCTACCGTATTAACTAAAAATACATCTTTGTATTGATGTAAAAACCCATCAGCGCAAGCTTTTGCTTTTTTATTATCATCAAATATTCCAAATACCGTTGGCCCTGAACCGCTCATTAAAGAACCCAGTGCACCATTTGTTATCATTGTATTTTTTATATCTTTTATAACAGGATGCATCTTTGAGCTTACACTTTCCATAACATTACATAGGTTTTGTGCTATAGTTTTTGTATCTTTGTTTTTTATTGCCTCAATCATTTTGTTCGTATCGGGTCGGACTCTGATTTTAGCATTATCTATATTTTCATAAATTGCGGCGGTTGAAATATTTATTGGAGGTTTAACCATAAGTATACACATCTTGGGTGCATTTGGTAAGGGTGTTAAAATCTCGCCTATTCCCTCACTAAGCTGAGTAGAGCCAGTCATACAATAAGGTACATCTGCACCTAAAGTCTTACCCAATTTTAAAAGCTCTGTATCCGAAAGGGGAGAGTTATATAAACGGTTTAGTGCACATAAAACAACTGCGCAGTTACCGCTTCCGCCAGCCAACCCCGCGCTCACGGGGATGTTTTTGTGAATCATTATTTTAGCACCGCCGTTAATGTTTGCTGCGCTAAAAAAAGCTTCTGCCGCCTTGTATGCGATGTTTTTGTTGTTTGTCGGCAGATATTTTAAGTTAGTTGAAAGTGTAATGCCGTTGTGTGTTTTATCAATTATAATCAAATCAAACAACGATACTGTCTGCATTATTGTTTTTATTGTGTGATACCCGTTATCAAGTTTTGATAAAACATCAAGCGTAAGATTGATTTTGGCATGTGAACGACATATCGCTCTTCGGCCTGTAATTGTTATACAGCTATCAAGCATTTTTTGATTCACCTCCGCTTTGGAGAATGTTATGGGAAGCATCAACAATGCATTTTATAATCTCATCTGTTACCGTATCCTCGCAATACGATTTCTTTAAATATGCAAGGTATTCTATATTTCCCTCAGGGCCCTTTATGGGCGAAAAGGATAGCCCTGCAACATTAAAGTTTATAGAACGTGCAAAATCAAGGACTGTTTTTATTACTTCATAATGAACATTTATATCTCTAACAACACCTTTTTTTCCTACCTGAGAACGACCTGCCTCGAACTGTGGCTTTATAAGTGCTATAATTTCTCCGTCATCGCCCAAAAGATTATATGCAACGGGTAAAACAAGCTTTAAGGAAATAAAAGAAACATCTATTGAGGCAAAGTCGAGTTTTTCGCCTATCTGTTCAGGAGTTACATAGCGAATGTTGGTTCTTTCCATATTAACAACACGCTCGTCCTGACGCAGTTTCCATGCAAACTGACCATAACCGACATCTACTGCAAATACTTTTTTTGCACCATTCATTAACATACAGTCAGTAAATCCGCCTGTTGAGGCTCCTATATCCATTGCGGTCTTTCCGTCAAGCGAAATAGGGAATTCGTTTATTGCTTTCTCAAGCTTTAAACCGCCCCGACTCACATACTTTAGTTGCTCGCCGCGAATCTCTATTTCTTTGGTATCCTCGTCAACCATAAGTCCCGCTTTGTCGCATTTTTGGTTTTGTATATATACTTGTCCTGCCATTATGAGTGCTTTTGCACGCTCTCGGCTTTGCACAAGTCCTTTATTAACTAAAAAAGCATCTAATCGTATTTTTGCCATATCAATTTCTATAGCCTTTCTGAGTGTTATTTACATATTTTGCAATAGAGTCCGCGTCAAGACCGTACAGCTTGTCGAGCTCGGCGGTTGTACCATGTACTATTGGTGAGTCGCTAAAAGCAAATGATTTAAACTTTGCACTGATTTCATTTTGTGCTATCAATGTACCTATTCTTTCACCAATTCCGCCTGATTGTACATTATCTTCTATTACTATAACATTCTTTGTTTTGTTAATGCTCTTTAAAAGTGTTTCCTCATCAAGAGGTTTTAATGTGGTAAGCTCAATTATTTCGCAATCGCATGATACCATATCCAAAACCTCAAATGCACGCGACACCATTCTTCCTGAGGATATTATAGATATATCATTTCCATCGCGGTGTTTTATAGCCTTAGAGCAGATAAAGTTGCTGTCGGATATATATTCATCATTTCCTCTTGGGTATCGTATTGCTACAGGGCCTTTATGCTCATTTATTGCATAGTCTAACATCTCATCAAGCATTTTAAAGCTTGATGGTGATAATATCGTCATATTTGGCATATGCGACAGGTATGAAATATCATACACACCCTGATGAGTTTCACCATCAGCACCTACAATTCCTGCTCTGTCTATTGCAAATACAACATGAAGATTTTGCAGACAGACATCATGCAGAGTCTGGTCATATGCGCGCTGTAAGAATGTTGAGTAAAGTGCAACGACGGGGACGAGCCCTTGCGACGCCATACCTGCAGCCATTGTAACTGCATGCTCCTCGGCAATTCCTACATCAAAGAATTGTTTTGGATAAAGTGCTTGAAAATTGCTAAGACCTGTACCCTCAGGCATTGCGCCTGTTATGGCAACAACATCTTTGTTATTGTGTGCAATTTTGCAAAGTAAATTGCCGAAGGTGTCGCTATATGATTCTTTTGTAGGTGGTGTTTTACCTGTAATTTTATCGAATTTACCTAATCCGTGAAATTTTATTGGATTTTTCTCTGCGGGAGCGAAGCCTCTGCCTTTTGTTGTAAGAGCATGTATTAAAACAGGCTTGTTTGTGTCTTTTGCATATTCAAAGCACGATATCACAGACTCTATATCGTGCCCGTCTATGGGGCCTATATACGTAAACCCAAACTCTTCAAAAAGAGTGGTGGGTAACACTATTTTTCGCACCTGTCCTTTTAGTGTTCGTAGTGTATTACCTATGCGACTGCCTGCTTTTGGAAATTTATGCAAAAATTCCTCTACTGCATGCTTTGATTTAAAGTAAGAGGGTGAAATTCTTAAATTTCTAAGATGTTTTGACAACGCCCCGACATTTTTGGAAATTGACATATTATTATCATTTAATATCAATATAAGCGGTGTTTTTGAATGACCTGCATCGTTCATGGCCTCAAACATCATTCCGCCCGTAAGTGCACCGTCGCCAAAAAGCGCGGCAACCGAGTAGTTGTCGCCCTTTAAATCGCGTGCTCTTGCCATGCCTAAAGCTGCTGAAATTGAAGTAGAGGCATGACCTGTGTTAAAGCAATCATATTCACTTTCGCTCTTTTTTGGAAAACCCGAAAGACCCCCAAGTTTCCTTAATGTATCAAACTTGTCTTTTCTTTTTGTAAGAATTTTATGCACGTATGATTGATGACCAACATCAAAAATAAGCTTATCCTCAGGCATGTCAAAAACCTTGTGGAATGCAACAGTGAGTTCTACAACACCAAGATTTGAGGCAAGGTGTCCGCCTGTTTTTGAAACGTGCTCAATTAAAAATTCTCTGATTTCGCCACATAGTTGTTTTAATTCATCAATACTTAAAGATTTAATGTCCTTCGGTGAATTCACAGTATCTAAAATGTTCATTATTTCACCATTCTTTTTGCGTATTTAAATTACATCAATTTAGCAAGTGTTTCGTTCACTGCAACAAGGAAGCCCTCGGTATCAACCTTTTTCTTGTTTGGAAGAGTTGAAAGCATTTCCAAATCACCTGTCATAATGCCGCTTTCTATTGTCATAATTGTTGCCTTTTCAAGATTATCTGCATATCTTACAAGCTCACTAAGATTATCAAGCTCGCCTCTTTTTCTTAGTGCGCCTGACCATGCAAAGATAGTTGCAACTGAGTTTGTTGAGGTTGTTTCGCCTTTTAGATATTTATAGTAATGGCGTTGTACAGTTCCATGTGCTGCCTCGTATTCATATATACCGTCAGGGGACACTAAAACAGATGTCATCATTGCGAGCGAACCATAAGCGGTTGCAACCATGTCAGACATAACATCGCCATCGTAGTTTTTGCATGCCCAGATGTATCCGCCCTCGGAGCGTATAACTCTTGCAACTGCATCGTCGATTAGTGTGTAGAAATATTCAATGCCTGCTTTTTCAAACTTTTCTTTGTATTCGTTCTCGAAAATCTCGGCAAATATATCCTTAAATCTGTGGTCATACTTTTTAGAAATAGTATCCTTGGTAGCAAACCATACATCCTGTTTCATATCAAGCGCATAATTAAAGCATGCTCTTGCAAATGATTCGATAGACTCATCTTTGTTGTGAAGTCCCTGTATTATACCACTATTTTTAAATTCTAAAATGGTTTCTTTTTTTACTGTGCCATCGGGTGCAGTGCATACAAGCTCTGCCTTTGAACCTGCCTCAACCTGCATTTCTACATTTTTATATACGTCTCCGTATGCATGACGTGCGATTGTAATAGGTTTTGTCCATGTAGGTATGTAGGGAGTAATACCCTTAACAAGAATTGGTGTTCTGAAAACTGTACCGTCAAGAGCAGCTCTTATAG
>JAZNPJ010000175.1:0-9068 GCA_045589635.1 Clostridia bacterium | reverse complement strand
CTATCCCCAAAAACGGGACTGCTTAAAAAGAAATTCTTTTTAAACAGTCCCGTTTTATATGCCTTATTTTTTAGCTTGAGTTATAGGTGGAACAAGTTTCTCAAAATTAGTTATTGCTTTTGTTGCAAGAGCAATCAACAGATTTTGCTGCTCACTACTGTTTCCCGACCCTGCTGTTATTTTTATAATACAACCTCTGTCATAAACATACATAGACGGGAATGCAATATATGCACTCTCACCAAGATTTGCAATCTCTATTGTATCGCTCCTTTTGGCTTTTGATTCTTCATATTGTGCTCTTACAACCTCTGCACTTATCTTGTCTGTCATTTGGGTTATCATTACTTCAACGCTGTCATTTTGACCCTTGGGGTCGCTTACATAAGTTGCCTTTGATGTATTATCTTCATGAACAATCACGCCCCCATCAACAACCGGCACATATTCAAAATTCAATGCTTCATATACGTCATTTGCAGTGAGTACATTCACAGGGTCAATTTGTTCGATCGTTTTCTGTGTTTGTTCTGCATTTTCTTTACCACCACAAGCAGATACAGCCAGCATAATAAATATACTAACAACAACCAATAACAGCTTTTTCATTTTTTTTCATTCCTTTCCGTGCCTGTCCGCACAATCCCTAGTCTGCAAGAAAATTGTTTACATTACCTTTCCCAAAATAGCAGGATAGACAATTTATTCAGACTTTATCTTCAAACTTATTGCTTCCTTTACCTTTTCAACGATATTTGCAGGAGTTAAACCATATTCTTCAAATAACTCTGCAGGCTTACCCGATTTACCAAATCTGTCTGTACCTATTATTTTTACCGGGCATGGTGCATTTTCACATACCACTTCGGCAACTGCACTGCCAAGTCCGCCCATTATGTAGTGCTCTTCTGCAGTTACAATAGCACCTGTCTCCTTTGATGCCTTTATAATAATATCCTTATCTATTGGCTTTATAGTGTGGATGTTTACAACTCTGGCATTTATTCCTTCGGTCTTTAACATATCAGCAGCCTCAAGTGCCATACCAACCATAAGTCCTGTAGCAATAATAGTTACGTCGTTTCCGGCTTTTATTTCTACACCCTTACCAAGCTCAAACTTGTAGTCGTCTCCATTTATATCGTCAACTGCAAGTCTGCCAAATCTCATATATACAGGCCCCTCATAATCTATAGCCGCTTTAACAGCCGCCATTGCCTCTTTATCGTCAGCGGGGTTTATAACAACCATATTTGGTATAGAACGCATAAGCGCAATATCTTCAAGGCACTGATGTGAAGCACCATCCTCACCAACAGATATACCCGCATGAGTTGCACCTATCTTAACATTAAGATTTGTATATCCTATAGAGTTTCTTACCTGTTCAAAAGCACGTCCTGCTGCAAACATCGCAAACGAAGAAGCAAATACAATCTTGCCTGTTGAGGCTATACCCGCCGCAACACTCATCATATTCCCCTCTGCTATACCGACGTTTATAAATCTTTCGGGATATGCCTTCTGGAACATTGCAGTCTTTGTAGAAGCAGAGAGGTCTGCATCCAAAACAACTATATTAGGATTTGCACCACACTCAGCAAGTGCAGCACCGTACGATTCTCTCGTAGCTCTTTTTGCCATTACAGTTCACTCTCCAATCCTTTAATAATTTCATCTATCTCACTTATTGCTATCTCGTATTCAGGTTGCTTTGGAGCGTTACCATGCCATGAAACATTGTTTTCCATAAAGGATACATTCTTACCCTTTACAGATTTCATTATAATAGCTGTCGGTTTACCCTTACAAGCCTTTGCCGCTTCTATGGCATCATATAGTTTATTAAAATCATGTGCGTCTGTAACTATTACATTCCAGCCAAAAGCCTCAAATTTCTTATCAATAGGAGTAGGATTCATTACATCCTGAATATTACCGTCTATTTGCAAACCATTATTATCTACAAATATAGTAAGATTGTCGAGCTTATAGTGAGCGGCAAACATAGCCTGTTCCCATACCTGACCTTCTTCAAGCTCACCATCACCCAATATTGAATATACTCTAAAATCCTTATTGTCAAGCTTTGCACTAAGCGCCATACCGCCTGCCGCACTCACTCCCTGACCAAGAGAGCCTGTTGACATATCAACACCGGGTACTTTTTTCATATCGGGATGACCTTGTAAATATGAATTTATGTTTCGAAATGTTGATATATCTTCAACAGGGAAAAATCCCCTTAATGCCAGTGTTGAATAAAGTGCAGGAGCTGTGTGTCCTTTTGAAAGCACAAACCTGTCTCTGTCCTCTTTCTTTGGATTTTGTGGGTCTATGTTCATAACCTCAAAGTATAAAAGTGTCAAGACCTCAGCAATAGATAACGAGCCACCCGGATGTCCCGACTGTGCAGAATATACTGCTGTTAGAGCATTTTTTCTTACTTTGTTTGCAATAATGGAAAGCTCGATAACTCTTTTCTTATCCATCTATATTTCCTCCTATGTTATATTCTATTTTACCTTATCAAATGCATTTTCATATGCAACCGACATAAGATAGTTAAGTCTTTGTTCATCTTCCAAGAGATACAAATATCCTACAAGCGCCTCAAAACCTGTTGCATGACGATAATCTGTCAGATTAGCATTTTTAGGCACTGTAGCAGATTTTGCATTTCTGCCTCGTTTATAAACCGCCATTTCCCGCTCAGTCAACAGATTTTCGATTGCATGTATACTGTTCGACTGTGCATGAGCCTTAACATATTTAACGCTTTGTAAATGCAGTTTATGTGCAGGCATATCAGGATTCTCGCTTATAACTCTGCCTCTCACATAAAGCTCATATACACCATCACCAATATATGCCAATGCAAGCGGTGAGTATTGCGACGGTTCTTTTGTGTTATTTATCATTTTGCAAAACTCCATTTTACACCCTGCGGTGTGTCCTCCAAAACAATATTCATTTCCTTTAGTTTGTCTCTTATTTCGTCAGCTTTTGCCCAATTCTTTTCAGCTCTTGCTTTTGTTCTTTCCTCTATAAGTGCCTCAATTTCATCGTCAAGAGATTTTTCTTCGTTTTTGTTGAATAATCCCAATACACTTCCAAGCTCTCTTATAAGCTCAATTACAGAATCGATAGTTTTTTTTGAGGATTTATCATCAATTTTTGTGTTTGCAAGATAAACTATATCAAATATTGCTGCAATAGCGTCAGCAGTATTTAAATCGTCGTCCATAGCGGCAATATATTTCTTCTTGAATTCGTTAAGTGATTGCAATATGCTATCATCTGCCTTATCATCATTTGCACCTTGCTTTAAAAATTCAAGATTTTCTATACATGTATATACTCTGCCCACTGCAGATTTTGCCTGTTCCATAAGAACATCAGAAAAGTTTATCGGATTCCGATAATGTGCGCTCAGCATAAAAAATCTTATAACTTCGCTCTCATACTTTTCTCTTATATCTCTTACTGTAAAGAAATTACCAAGCGATTTGCTCATTTTCTGATTGTTTATGTTAATGTAACCGTTATGCATCCAATAATTTGCAAACGGCTTACCATTTGCAGACTCACTTTGTGCAATTTCGTTTTCGTGATGTGGGAAAATCAAGTCCTGACCGCCCGAGTGCAAATCAATAGTTTCGCCAAGATATTTATTTGCCATAGCACTGCACTCAATGTGCCAGCCCGGTCTGCCCATTCCCCATGGACTTTCCCACGCAGGCTCGCCCGGCTTTTGCTTTTTCCAGAGTGCAAAGTCCATAACATCGCGTTTTGTATCATTTATGTCAATTCTCGCACCTGCCTCCAAATCTTCAAGAGGCTGTTTTGAAAGCTTTCCGTATTCTCGAAACTTCTTTGTAGAAAAATACACATCTCCGTCAACGTTATATGCAAAGCCTTTTTCTTCGAGTTTTTTTACAATTTCTATTATAGCATCTATATTTTCGGTAGCTTTTGGGTGAACTGTTGCTCTGTCGATACCTAATGCAGACGCATCTTCAAAATATTCGTTTATAAATCTCTCGCCAAGCTCCTTTACTGTTATACCCTCGTCGTATGCTCTTTTTATCATTTTATCGTCTATATCTGTAAAGTTTTGTACAAATTTTACTTTATATCCGCAATATTCAAGATAACGACGCATTGTGTCGAACACAATAAAAGGACGGGCATTACCTATATGAAAATAATCATATACGGTAGGGCCGCAAGAATACATTTTTACCTCATTTTTATCTATCGGTATAAATTCTTCTTTCTTACGTGTAAGAGTGTTGTATACTTTCATATTGTCCACGTAGCCTTTCTTTAAAATTTAACAAATTATTACGCAATACATTATAGCATAAATTTACATAAATTGCAATAGCACATTAAAAAAACAACAAAACTTTTTATATTATTATGATGTAGATATTTTTTTAATTCAATTTCAAAAAAAACTTGACAAACCATAATTTATGTGATATCATATACAAGTAATTTATGTAAGGCCCGTTGGTCAAGCGGTTAAGACTCCGCCCTCTCACGGCGGCATCAAGGGTTCGATTCCCTTACGGGTCATTTAAGAACACTCATTTGGGTGTTCTTTTATATTTAGAAAAAATGAATAAAGGTGATATTATGAACGAAAAAACTCTAAAAAAAGCACTCGAATATCTGGTAATTATTTTAGTAGCTGTTCTTTTGGCATTCAATTATCAGTTATTTATCGTAAATAATGGATTTGCCCCGGCAGGTCTTAACGGTATTGCAACAATGATTCAGTATAAGACGGGTTTTAGTATTGGTTATATGTCTATTATTATAAATACACCTTTGTGTATATTAGCATATTTTCTCTTAAACAAAAGCTTTGCCAAAAGGTCTTTGGTGTTTTGTCTTACATATTCGTTTGGCTTTTTGTTCTTGCAAAAATTAGGTCTGGAAACATTTCAGTATAACGCCAATGGTCATGACACTGTATATCCTGTAATATTAAGCGGTATAATAAGCGGTTTTGTGTATGGTCTTTGTTTTAAATCAAATTCTTCGACTGGCGGTACAGATATTGTATCAAAGTACATTAACTTTAAAAAACCGACGCTTAACTTTTTCTGGATTACATTTTCTTTAAATACACTTGTTGCAATAGCTTCATTTTTTGTTTATGCAAAAGAAATAGACGGAGCGTTAATTTATGATTATAAACCCGTATGCTTATGTATCACCTACTGCTTTATATCAAGCTTTATTGGCAACTATATAATTAAAGGTACAAAAACTGCTTATGAGGTTACAATCATAACCACCCACCCAGACGAAATAAGCCACGATATACAAACAAAACTCATACACTCCTCTACGAGAATAACTGCAATGGGTTCATACTCACACCAGGAAAAGGCAATTTTAATATGTATCATAAATAAACACCAGCTTGTTGAAATGAATGATATTTTAAAACAATACAGCGATACATTCTCTTTTTTGGAAATGGTAAGCGATACCTATGGTAATTTTAAGAAAATAAAATAAACAAAAAAAATCACTTCATGATGAAGTGATTTTTTATTTTACCCATTTTGCTTTTTTTGTTCGATATACTCATCAAACGTACACATTCTGTCAATTACTGTACCATCTGATTGTATATCCAAAATTCTGTTGGCGATGGTATTTACAAACTCGTGGTCATGAGATGCAAATACAACATTACCCTTAAACGCAGTCAAGCCATTATTTACCGCAGTAATACTCTCAAGGTCAAGATGGTTTGTAGGCTGGTCCAAAATAAGCACATTAGAGCCAAAGAGCATCATTCGTGATAGCATACATCTTACCTTTTCGCCACCTGACAAAACTTTCACCTGTTTGAACACGTCATCACCGCTGAATAACATTCTGCCCAAAAATCCTCTTATATATGTTTCGTTTTGGGTTTCAAAGCCATCAGGCGCAAATTGTCTTAGCCAATCCATAAGATTTAAATCACAGCCATCGAAAAACTCTGTGTTATCCTTGGGGAAGTAACTTCTTGAAGTTGAAATACCCCATTTAACAGTACCGCTGTCAGGCTCACTCTCAAGCGCAAGCATTTTTATAAGCTCAGTAACTGCAAGCTCATTCTCTCCGATAATTGCAATTTTATCGTCGTGATTCATTGTAAAGTTAAAGTCCTTTATTAAGACCTCGCCATTTACACTCTTTGATACCATATCAACTGTAAGTAAGTCCTTGCCCGCCTCTCTGTCGCGTTCAAAGCCGACAAACGGGTATCTTCTTGATGAAGCAGGAAGCTCCTCAACTGTTAACTTATCAAGCATTTTTTTGCGGCTTGTTGCCTGCTTTGACTTTGATTTGTTAGCCGAGAATCTTGCAATAAAGGTCTGTAACTCCTTTATTTTTTCCTCTGCCCTCTTATTTTGTTGCTTTATCATTTTCTGTATCAGCTGACTCGACTCATACCAGAACTCGTAGTTACCAACATACATTTTTATCTTTGTATAGTCAATATCAACAATATGAGTACATACATTATTAAGAAAATATCTGTCGTGCGAAACAACAATTAAAGTACCCTCGTAATTTATCAAAAATTCTTCGAGCCACTCTATTGCCTGCAAATCAAGATGGTTTGTAGGCTCGTCGAGCAATATTATATCGGGATTTCCAAACAAAGCCTGAGCAAGTAAAACCTTGACCTTTTCCTTACCATCAAGCTCTGACATTTGTTTATATAAAACATCCTCCGAAAGTCCAAGACCCTGTATAAGCTTAGACGCATCAGACTCCGCCTCCCAACCGTCCATCTCGGCAAATTCTGCCTCAAGCTCTGCCGCTTTTACACCATCCTCATCACTGAAGTCCTCTTTTTCGTAAAGGGCGTCCTTTTCTTTCATTATAGAATATAGCTTTTTGTTGCCCATTATAACTGTATCGAGTACTAAAAATTCATCATACGCAAAATGGTCCTGTTTTAAAACTGACATTCTGCAATCGGGTGCAATGGCTATTGTTCCTGTTGTAGAATCAATCTCGCCTGAAAGTAATTTTAGGAAAGTAGATTTTCCCGCACCGTTTGCACCAATAACACCGTAGCAGTTACCTGGTGTAAATTTCAGGTTTACGTCTGTAAATAGATTTTCTCCGCTAAAGTTTAAGCTTAAGTCTGTTACTGTTATCATTTTTAACTCCTCTTCTGGTATTCTATAATCTTATGATTTTGCGAAAAGAACTGCAAATTAGAGTCAAAGTATAGGTGCGAAACCTCCTCGCCCTTTATCTTCTCTCCATTTTCTATTTTGTTGGCAGTGTCCCATGTTGTATCCACAACAACCCATCTGCCATCGACATATACTTCGTTCCATGCGTGATTTTGATATTCTGTATCTACTGTTTCGTCTGTCCATTCAGTATCTGCACCAACGCCTAATGCATAGCCAGAAACAACATTACACGGAATATCTATACTTCTGCAAAGAGAAGCATACAGTGTTGCAAACCCAAGACATACCGCGCGTTGTGTACGAATTATCTCATCAGCATAAAATGGCGGCGTTGTGGGTGAGTCGAGATTATCTATGTCATAATACATATACGAACATACCCAATCGTGCAATGCAACCGCCTTATCATATTCGGTCTCTGCTCCCGCACTAACCTGAGTTGCAATCGACCTTATAGACTCACGGTCGCTTTGTATTGACGGAGTGGTTTTTAATGCATCGGAAATTGATTTATCCGCCTCATAAAGCTGACGGTTTTTCTCGTATACGGGAGATGTTGAAATGGACCATCTTCCCGTTTCATCTTTATTTAGTGATACAACATTCAAAACCCAGCTCTTAAACTCACCGTATGGCTTATGACCATTATAAATTGTAACTTTAAGCCTGTCCTCATCAGTCTGGGGAATTTTTATGCTTTTATTGAATATTCCGTCAGAGGATACTGCTATTGTAGCTTGTTCTATAGTTTCATTTTTATCGTCAAAGTTTATAACAAGATAATTTTTTTGAGGACTTCGGGTTATTCCGAAAACATTTAATTTACTTCCATCCTCAAAAACCTGAACGCTTATATTTTCATCAGGGTAAAATGAGAGCATAGGACTGTCAGCAATATATGCATTTTTTGCTACATCCTCAGGGTCAATGGGAAGCTCCTCATTCTTAATATATGCAATTATCTCACTTGGTGTAGGAATAATTGAAGTTATTTCGGAAAGCTTAACCGAAAAATCTGATGACATTTGTGTTATAAGAGTGTATTTTTCCAACTGCGGAATATATCGTTCTATATTTAAAAAGAAATCTGTCTTTGAATTAACAATACCAATACCAACAATAAATATCACCAAGAAAGCAACAATCTTCTTCTTCACAAAAATCACCTCCGCAAAGATACGTATATCGATAAAAAAAGCACTTCGTATGAAGTGCTTTGGGTAAAGAGGCGCCACCCGGATTTGAACCGGGGCATAAAAGTTTTGCAGACTTCTGCCTTACCACTTGGCTATGGCGCCATATTTGTAAAACAAAAGACGCAAAAGTGCGTCTTTTGTTTCAAAATGGAGCGGAAGACGAGATTCGAACTCGCGACGTTCACCTTGGCAAGGTGACGCTCTACCACTGAGCCACTCCCGCACTTAAATGCCTTCGGGTGGAATCGAACCGCCGACACAGGGATTTTCAGTCCCTTGCTCTACCGACTGAGCTACAAAGGCATATGGCGACCCGGATGAGGCTCGAACTCACGACCTCCAGCGTGACAGGCTGGCGTTCTAACCAACTGAACTACCGGGCCATACTATATGGGAATTACAGGGCTCGAACCTGTGACATCCTGCTTGTAAGGCAGACGCTCTCCCAGCTGAGCTAAACTCCCATATATAACCATTGTACATCGTCTCAATCAACGACAGAGACTATTATAACAGATACTTTTTGATTTGTCAACACTTTTTTTGATTTTTTTAAAAAATTTATTTTTTTACTATATATAATATTCTCTCAAATCAAAAAATTTCATTTTTTATGCATTAAAAACACAAAAAACGGCTAAAT
>JAZNPJ010000174.1:0-3878 GCA_045589635.1 Clostridia bacterium | reverse complement strand
ACATGGCTACGATCCGACTTCCCTAAATCGTGCAAGAGCGCGGTGGCATATATAACGTCTTTTTTTATTTGTAAGCCTTTCTCCAATGCTATTATGTACGCTATACGTGCAACGTCAAATGAGTGTTCTACTCCGTGCAGACAATAAATTCTGTCTTTTTCGACATCTGCAATTTTACTCATAATCTCTTTGAATTTATGATGATTATATATTTTGTCAACTCTATCCATTTTCTACCTCTTTTTTTATATCGTTAAGGAATGACAGCGAGCCAAAGCATAGTATTATTGCATCTTTCTCCTTTTTGCACTCTTTAACCGCGTCCCTCAAATCTTTACAATATACATTGGTGTTGTATTCCTTAAACGCCTTTGCATACTCGGTATTTAAAAGTCCGCGAGAAAGGGGCGGTGTTATCGTATATATCTTTTGCGCCCTCATACCGCTTATTCTTGCTATTTCCTTGTAATCTTTATCCTTAAAGACTCCCGTTATATATATAATTTTCTTTTCTTTAAAATATTTATCCACACTATCCATAAGAGCATAAACTCCGTCTTTATTGTGCGCACCGTCTATTATAAATATGGGGTCTTTGGCTATTACCTCAAACCGCCCCTGCCATATGACGTCCTTTAAGCCTTTTTTTATTGTGCCATCGTCAACATCTTCTAACATACGTACTGCCTCAACGGCAAGTGCGGCATTATCTAATTGATACAAGCCCAAAGCACTAAGCTCTATATCCTTTATATTATCATAGTCAAAATACTGCTTATTTTCAGAAAATCCCTTATATTTTGTCTCTTTTGCAAATACAAGCTTACAGTTTTTATTTTGCGATGTATTCTCTATTATTTTTTTTACCTCATCACACTGAATTGCACTTGCAACGGATGCATTATCCTTTATTATACCGCATTTTTCTTTTGCTATTTGCTCTGTGGTATCTCCCAGAAAGGAGGTGTGGTCTATTCCAATTTTTGTTATAACAGATAAAAGCGGCTTTTTTATAATGTTGGTAGCGTCAAGCATACCGCCCATACCAACCTCTATTAGTGCATAATCACACTTCTTTTTTGCAAAACACAAAAACGCAACTGCAGTTTGTACTTCAAATTCCGTTGCATGGTTAAAGCCATCGTTACACATTGAAATTACCGCTTTTTCCACCTCACCGATACACTCATCAAATTCGTGTGCTTCTATATTTTTTTTATTTATGCTATATTGTTCAAGCTCACAAAAAACTGCAGGTGAGGTGTATCTTGCCACACTTTTACCCGCCGCCATTAAAACACCCAAAATAAAAGCTCCAACAGAGCCTTTTCCGTTTGTTCCTGCTATATGTATTATATTAAGTTTATCTTGCGGATTACCAAGTCTTCTCATCAGTTCACTCATGGTTTTAAGACCCGGTACAATTCCGCACTTTGAACATTTGTATAGGAAATCTGCGCTTTTTTCAGAAATCTCTCTACTCACTTATATCGTACCTGTCGAGATTTCTATATTGTACAGCCTCGGCAATATGCTCGCTCTCAATATTTTCCTTTTGTGCTAAATCTGCAATAGTCCTTGCAACCTTTAAAACTCTTGACCTGCCTCTTGGAGACATTCCAAATGCTTCGAATGCACATCTTAAAAGCGAATCAGCCTCAGCGTCTATAGTACAAAATTCTTCAATCTGACCGGCACTCAGTTGAGAGTTGGATGTTATATTTAAATCCTTATATCTTTCCTGTTGTATTTTTCGTGTTCTGTTTACCCTTTCCCTTATCTGTTCACTTGTTTCGGTTTTCTTGTTTGAGCTTAATTCCGTATATGCAACAGACGGTACCTCTACCTGCAAATCAATTCTGTCTAAAAGCGGTCCCGAAACCTTACCAAGATACCTTGCTATATCATTTCTCGAACATGTACATTTGTGGTTAGGGTCTCCAAAATATCCGCACTTGCACGGGTTCATGCTTGCTATAAACATTATATTGCACGGATATGTAAGAGTTGCATTTACTCTCGAAATTGTAACCTTGCCGTCCTCTAATGGTTGACGAAGCACCTCTAAAACATCACGTTTAAATTCGGGCAATTCATCAAAAAATAAAATTCCGTTATGTGCAAGCGACAATTCTCCCGGCTTTGGGATACTTCCGCCGCCCGATAAACCTGCATTTGATATTGTATGATGAGGATTGCGAAACGGTCTTGAAGTTACAAGGGGTGTATCTTTTTCCAAAAGACCCGCGATTGAATGGATTTTTGTAACCTCAAGTGCCTCATTAAATGTCATATCGGGTAAGATTGTACTCATTCTCTGTGCAAGCATTGTCTTACCTGTACCCGGAGAGCCAATTAAAAGCACATTATGATTGCCTGCCGCCGCAATCTCGAGCGCTCTTTTTACGTGCAGATTTCCTTTTACCTCCGAGAAGTCTACAATGCTTTTATTCTTGCTTTTGAGATATTTTCCCACATCAACCCCGTGCGGTTCAATTCTTCTTGTAAAGCCAAAATGGTCGCAAATATCGCCAAGTGTTTCTACCCCATAAACTTCCATACCCTCAACAACTGCAGCCTCATTTGCATTGTCTTTGGGTACAAATGCCTTTTTAAAGCCTTTTTCGTATGCAGTGATAACCATAGGCAATACACCGTTTACCTCATTAACACTGCCATCAAGAGAAAGCTCGCCAATAAAGATTGTTTCTTCAAATTCACTGACTGTTATCTGCTCTGTTGCGCAAAGGAGCGAAACTGCTATAGGTAAATCATAACATGAACCTTCTTTTCGCTGGTTTGCGGGGGTCATATTCATAACAATACGCTTTGACGGAAAACGAAAGCCTGTGTTTCTTATTGCGGATTTTACTCTTTCCTTTGCTTCTTTTACTGCAGTATCAGGTAAGCCTACAAGGTCAAAAGCAACCATTCCGCTTACTATATCCGTTTCTACACATACGCTAAATCCATCTATACCCATAAGACCTATTGTATATATTTTAGAAAACATTTAGCCACTTCCCTTCTCTTGATTGTACATAGTTTATTTTACCAAATTGTCCTTAAAATGTCAATGGATATACACAATTTTGCACTCCTTAAAAAAACACTCCAAATTGTTTTTGGAGTGTTTTTATAATTTTATTTATCTGTTTAAAATAAGCTTTGTTAATTCTACAGGCTCAACAATTTTTCCGTCTTTATAAACTCTCATATTGCCTGATGCAATTTCGTCAATCAACATAACTTCATCACCATTGTAGCCAAATTCGAATTTAATATCCCATAGGTCAAGTCCGATTGTTTTTAAATCGTCTGCTACTATCTTTGTGATTTTAAGAGTTTGCTCTTTCATACTCTTGAACATTTCCTCACTCATAACGCCAAGCGCTGCAAGACCCCCGCTTGTAACAAGCGGGTCGCCCTTTTCGTCATTTTTGAAGGTACAATCAACGTATCCGCCCTCCAAAACTGTACCGTCTTCTATATATTCGCCATATCTTCTTATAAAGCTTCCTGTTGCAACAAGTCGGCAAATAACTTCAAGACCGTGTCCGAACACTTTACCGGGAAGAACCTCCATAGTTGCTTCGTCAACATTTGCACTTACATAATGTGTTTTTATGCCTGCTTCTTTAAGCATATCAAAATAATAGATTGATGTTCTAAGATTTGCCTTGCCGATACCTTCAATTTTTAGTCCGACACTGTTTTCACCAGGGTCAAAAACACCATCTTTACCTGTGCAGTCGTCTTTGAATTTAAGCATTACATTACCGTTATCAAGACTAAACACATCTTTTGTTTTTCCTTCATAAATCTTTTTCATAGCTTTGGCCTCCCACTGTTTTTTCGATTACCTAAAAAGAATTATA
>JAZNPJ010000173.1:0-3253 GCA_045589635.1 Clostridia bacterium | reverse complement strand
ATATGCGCGTCTGTAAATGACGAGGTTGTTCACGGAATACCCGACAAACAAAGAATCCTAAAAGAAGGCGACATAATAAGCGTTGATATGGGTACTATGCTTGATGGCTGGCATTCTGATGCTGCAAGAACCTTTGCAGTCGGAAAAATAAGCACTGAAGCACAAAGACTCATTGATGTAACAAAGCAAAGCTTTTTTGAGGGAATAAAACATATAAAGCATGGTGCCAGATTAGGTGATATTTCGGCTGCCATTCAGGAATACGTTGAAAAGAACGGATACAGTGTCGTACGCGACCTTGTAGGTCATGGAATAGGTCAAAATCTTCACGAAGACCCAAATGTTCCAAACTTCGGACATTACGGCAAAGGCGTAAAGCTTGCCGCGGGTATGACGCTTGCGATTGAGCCTATGGTAAACGAGGGCGAATACGAGGTAGAGGTTCTTGATAACGATTGGACAGTTGTTACGGCAGACGGGTCATTATCTGCTCACTATGAAAATACTGTACTCATAACAAAAGACGGATACGAAATCCTTACAATGTGAGGTGTCAGTATGGAAGTAGTAATAGGTTCAGTTGTGCGTTCAATCGCAGGACATGATAAGGGCGACTATTTTATAGTGCTCGCATTAGAGGATGGCTATGCCTATGTAGCAGACGGGAAATTGCGAAAGGCCCAGTCGCCGAAGAAAAAAAAGCTCAAGCATGTTCAAAAAAGCGACAAAATCGCTGTTTGGTTAAAAGAAAGACTCGACAAGGGAGAAACGGTCGAAAATTTTGAACTGCGAAAGGCATTAGCGGAATTAGTTAGAACTAATTAGGAGGATATATCATTGGCTAAGGATGATGTTTTAGAATTAGAGGGTAAGGTTGTAGAAACCCTGCCAAACGCAATGTTTAAAGTAGAGCTTGAAAATGGACACCAGATTTTGGCACACATTTCAGGCAAATTGAGAATGAACTTCATTAAGATTTTACCGGGTGATAAAGTAAAGCTTGAGATGAGCCCTTACGATTTAACACGTGGTAGAATCACTTGGAGGTCTAAGTAATAGGAGGTAGACGAAGATGAAGGTACGTCCGTCAGTAAAACCGATTTGCGAAAAATGCAAAATCATAAAAAGAAAAGGCAAGGTAATGATTATTTGTGAGAATCCAAAGCACAAGCAAAAGCAAGGCTGATAATTCCATGTTTGGCATACCTTGGCGATTGTTCTCGCCCTTGCGTATAAGTATACGCGGCGAGCAGCAAAATTTCCGACCTATGCTCAAATCTGAAATTGTTAAAAGGATTTTTATAAAACATTATTTGTATATAACTTGTTCAGGTGCGGCTGCCGCAAGGTATCAACACCCTTGCGGTGCTTGAAGAAGTTTTTTGCACAATATACATTGTGCTATAGTAATTTATTTTTTGATGATATCTTTTATGGAGGTGTAGAAAAGTATGGCAAGAATAGCAGGTGTTGACTTACCAAGAGAAAAAAGAGTTGAGGTTGGTCTTACTTATATCTATGGTATAGGTTTGAAGAGCTCACAAAAGATTTTAGCTCAAACAGGAATAAATCCTGATACAAGAGTTAAAGACCTTACAGATGCAGAGGTTAATAGCATAAGAGAAGTTATTGACGCGCAGTTTACAGTTGAAGGTGATTTAAGAAGACAGTTAGCTCTTGATATCAAGAGACTAATGGAAATCGGATGTTACAGAGGTATCCGTCACAGAAAGGGTCTTCCTGTAAGAGGTCAGGACACAAAGAACAATGCAAGAACACGCAAGGGCCCTGCAAGAACTATTGCGGGCAAGAAGAAATAATAAAGGAGGGACTAAGCAATGGCTAAAGTAGCAAAGAAAACTACACGTACAAGAAGACGTGATAGAAAGAATATCGAAAAGGGCGCAGCTCATATTCGTTCAACATTCAATAACACTATTGTTACAATCACAGATACTGCAGGTAATGCAATATCCTGGGCAAGCGCAGGTGGCTTAGGCTTCCGCGGTTCGAGAAAGAGCACACCATTTGCTGCTCAGACAGCTGCTGAAACAGCTGCAAAGGCTGCAATGGAACATGGTATGAAAACAGTTGAGGTTTACGTAAAGGGTCCGGGTGCCGGACGTGAAGCTGCAATCAGAGCTTTACAGGCAACAGGTCTTGACGTTACAATGATTAAGGACGTTACTCCAATTCCTCACAATGGTTGTAGACCACCTAAGAGAAGAAGAGTCTGATAATTTGGAAGAAGGAGGAAAATATCATGGCAAGAAATACTCAACCAATTTTAAAGAGATGTAGAACACTTGGTCTTGACCCACAAGTTTTGGGTATAGATAAGAGTTCAAACAAGAACCCTAAGCAAAGCAGAAAAAAGCAATCAGAATATGGTTTGCAATTAAATGAGAAGCAAAAGGTTAAGTTCATCTACGGTGTACTTGAAAAGCAATTCAGAAAGTACTATGTAATGGCAACAAAGAGACAGGGCATTACAGGTGAAATGCTTCTTCAAATTCTTGAATCAAGACTAGACAATGTTGTTTACAGACTTGGTCTTGCAAACACAAGACGTGAAGCAAGACAAATAGTAAATCACGGACACATTACTCTAAACGGACACAAGGCAGACATTCCATCAATACTTGTAAAACAAGGTGATGTTGTTTCTGTAAGAGAAAAGAGTAGAAGTTCAGTAAGAATTAAGGAGATTGTAGAGGACAACGCAAAGAAAGTTGTGCCACAATGGCTTGATATGGATAAGAATACTCTGACAGGTAAAGTTGTAAGACTTGCAAACAGAGAAGATATCGACTACGAAGTAGAAGAACATCTTATCGTCGAGTTGTACTCTAAATAATCTGAGATTACCCTCGGTAAGTGGAAACGTATTTATATATTTAAAGAGCATTGCAAGGAAATATTTCTTTGTGCCTATGCTCAATTTTAAAGGAGGGTTCGCTAAATGATAGAAATGGAAAAACCCAACATAGAATGTGTTGATTTAAGTGAAGACGGAAGATATGGCAAATTTGTTGTATCTCCATTAGAGAGAGGTTACGGAACAACTCTTGGTAACTCACTTCGCAGAATACTTCTTTCATCATTGCCAGGTGCTGCAGCAACTGCAATAAAGATAGAAGGTGTTCAACATGAATTTTCAACAATCCCGGGTGTAACAGAAGATGTTACAGAAATAATTCTTAACATTAAAAAGCTTGCTCTTAAGCTTCATGGTGAAGAAAACACAAAGACT
>JAZNPJ010000172.1:0-2956 GCA_045589635.1 Clostridia bacterium | reverse complement strand
TCAAATCCCTCCTTCTCCGTACAAAAATGGCAAGTCATTTATGACTTGCTTTTTTGTTTTAAAAAAATGAATTTGAAATTAAATATACATTCTGTTACAGAAAAGTAAAATAACTAACTATTGACAAAATATAACAATTATGGTACAATTTAAATGTTAGCACACTGTGTGCTAAGAATAAGAGGTGTTTTTGTGAAAGAAACAAAAAAAGATTTAATATGCGATGAGATGTCAGATAAAATAATTGAAGCAGCTAAAAATATTGCTACAACTGAGGGTGCGCATGTTATAACTGTGCGCAGAATTTTATCCGAGCTTGGAATAACAAACAGAGTCTTTTATAACAGATTTAAAAACATTGGCGAGGTTTTGGAAATTGTCTATACCAATGCAGTTTTTAAAATGCACGAGAGCATAAAAACAACGTACAAACCCGAAATGGATTTTTTTGAATATGTTATGGAGGTAGCTATCAAGGTCCTCACTGACACCTATGATGTTAAAATGCAATTTAGCAGATATATGTTTGAACACGACTCCCTCACCCAGACAAATTATAACTGGTGGATGCAGGAAATAAAAAAAATAATTGACAATGCAAAAAAAGAAAAGCTTATTAAAGATATTGATTCTGATATGCTTAGCTATTCAATATGGTGCTTTTGCCGAGGCTTTAATGCAGATGCAGTAGGCAGAAGACTTTCAAAAGAAGATGCAATCAAAAATTTTAAATTTGGTTTTGGTTGTATCTTAGACGGAATAAAAATGTAATATATTAAGTTTTAACGGAGTAATTTTACTCTGTTAAAATTTATTCAGCACACACTGTGCTGATATATTAAGCAGGGATTTTTAAAATTCCCGTCAAAAAATTAGAGCACACACTGTGCTAAAAATAAATTCATTATGGAGGTATATTATGAAAAAATACGAAAATATGAGGGAATTACTTGATGCTTCTTGCGCTAATTTCCCCAACAACACTGCTTTTAGAATTAAAAATGCAACACCAGAAAATGGAAAATACACCGATATCACTTATTCTATTTTAAAATCTCAAACCGAGCATTTGGGAAGTTTTTTAATGGACAAAGGACTTAAAGGAAAAAGAATTGCAGTTATAGGAAAGAACTGTTATGAATGGATGCTTGTTTATCTTTCAGTTTTGTGCATAGATTCTGTCATTGTTCCCCTTGACAGCGGTCTATTCGAAAACGAAATAAAGCAACAGCTTGAACGTTCGGAGGCTGATGCAATTTTTTACACAGAGATGTTTGAAGATGCTCTAAAAGATGTAAATAACATTTTAAAAATAAGAATGGACGAAGATGAATTTAAAAACATTGCATCTGAATATCCCATAAATCCCGAGCACAAAAATATTAGACCTGACGGATATAAAATGAGCATACTTCTCTTTACATCAGGAACAACATCTCAGTCAAAAGCAGTTATGCTAAGCCAGAATAATATAACCTCAAACGTACATGGTATGAGTCTTTGGGAGGATTTTCGCGAAACTGATATCAATATGGCACTACTCCCCTTTCACCATACATTGGGTATGACACAGATTATGATTTTCCTTGCCTACGGAATGTGCAATGTTTTTTGTGAGGGCTTAAGAATTGCAAAATGCCTTAGCGAATATAAGGTTACTATATTGGTTGGAGTTCCACGAATTGCCGAAGAAATTCAGCTTGCAGTATTAAAGCAACTTAAAAAGCAAAACAAATTAAAAACAGTCGAGAAGGGTATTAAGATAGCATCTGTACTTAGAAAATTCGGAATAGACATAAGAAGAAAAATATTTAAACAGATAATTGATGCATTAGGCGGCGGACTACGTATGATTATCATAGGTGCCGCTGCAGGAAAACCCGAGAATTTAAAATGGTTTAACGATATAGGAATACTAACTATACAAGGATACGGTCTTACCGAAAGCTCACCCGTAATTACTGCCGAAAACGAAAAATATATGAGATGTGGCTCTGTCGGAAAGGCTATACCCGGTGTTGATGTTAAAATTGTAGACAAAAACGAAGACGGCATGGGCGAGATTATAGCAAAGGGCGATAACATAATGCTCGGCTACTACAAGTATGATGGTGAAAACCCTGTTAAAAATGGTTATTTGCACACAGGAGATATCGGATATTTAGACAAGGACGGATATCTGTTTATAACAGGCAGAAAGAAAAATGTTATTGTTCTTGATAACGGAAAAAATGTTTATCCCGAGGAAATCGAATCACTTCTTAGTGATTGCGAAGCTATTAAAGAATGCATTGTTGTTAACAACAGAACCGACGATAAAGACTGTATTCATGCAAAAATAGTTTACAACACCGACTTCTCAATGGAAGAAGCAGAAAGTATAATAAGTGCATTTATAGAAGAGCTTAACAAAAATCTTATAAGCTACAAGCAAATAAAAACACATAAGCTTCAGGAAGAAGAAATGGAAAAAACAACAACCCTGAAAATAAAAAGAAAATGATAAAAGGCGTGATGATATATCATCACGCTTTTTATTGACAAACTCCTTTAAATATGGTAGAATATATAGTGGTAAATGATGTCTTTATGCGCATTATTATATTAAGATTTAATTCAAAATACGGAGGCTATGTAACATGAGTAAAATTCAAATGACAACACCATTGGTTGAGATGGACGGAGATGAAATGACAAGAGTCATCTGGAAGATGATTAAGGACATTTTAATAAATCCGTACGTAGACTTAAAATCAGAATACTACGACTTGGGTCTTGAATACAGAAACCAAACAAATGACCAGGTAACAATAGACAGTGCCGAGGCAACAAAGAAATATGGTGTTGCAGTAAAGTGTGCAACAATCACACCAAATGCCGCAAGAATGGACGAGTATAACCTTAAGGAAATGTGGAAATCTCCAAATGGTACTATAAGAAGTCGGAGGCCAAGCGG
>JAZNPJ010000171.1:0-6305 GCA_045589635.1 Clostridia bacterium | reverse complement strand
GGTGTAGGTATCTACTAATTTTGCAAACGTAGAAAGAAAGCCATAAATGGCATTTGTTTGTGTACCGTCAGATGAAGAGAGGTATCTTACACCATAGTAGGCACGGTTTATTATACTGTTTGAATCAAGAATCAGTAATCTTTTCATTTATGAATTCCTTTCGGTTTTTTTAGTCTCTTATATATGCCTTTTTGTAGTAGTGATGTGTAGTATCAATATCGTCATCACGAATATATGAAAGAGCCTTTGCCGCACCCTTTACAACACAGTTTACAATATCATCGGCTCTTTTTACCTTAACGCCTACTGCTTGTGCAATACGCTCATCAAGGCCCGAAATCAAAGAGCCGCCGCCTGTAAGTAAAATTCCGTTATCTATTATATCGCGGTGCAGCTCGGGAGGTGTTTTTTCTAAAACCTCGCGGATACGCTCTGTTATATTATATACCAAATCATCAAAAATCGAGTAAATATCACTTGAGGAAATTGTTATTGCCTGAGGTAAGCCCTCAACTATGCTTAGCCCCTTAACGGTGCATATATTATCCGAGTCCGAGGGCACAACAGTACCGATTTCGTGCTTTATCCTCTGCGCACTTACATAGCCTATGTTAAGATTATGAGTTTTCTTAACATATCTTATAATTGCCTCGGTAAACTCATCACCTGCAATTTTTAAAGAGCGGCTTATAACCACTCCGCCAAGAGCAATAACCGCAACGTCGGTAGTACCGCCGCCAATATCCACAACCAAAGTGCCTGATGGTTTTGAAATATCAATCCCTGCACCCAAAGCCGCTGCAACAGGCTCCTCTATTATAAAAATATCCTTTGCACCGACCTCGCGTGCCGCGTCGATTACTGCACGTTGTTCTACATTTGTAACGCCTGAGGGCACACACATCATAATACGAGGTCTGCCCACACTTCGGGAGAGGATTTTTGCCAAAAATGCTTTAATCATCTCCATACAAAGAGTAAAGCTTGATATTACACCGTCGCTAAGTGGTCTTATGGCGTCTATAGATGGCGGTGTTTTGCCAAGCATTTCCAAAGCTTGTGAGCCGACTGCACATACCTTGTTCTTCTTTTTATCGACTGCAATTACTGTAGGCTCACTCAGAATTATTCCTTTGTTTTTTACATAGACCTGCATTGTTGCAGTGCCAAGGTCTATACTTATGTCGGTGCCGAACATATACTATTCTCCAATCATTTTAAATAGTTCTATTGCGTTTTTGTAGAAAATATTATCCTTTTCCTCTTCCAGAAGAGGCAGAGAATTTATTATAGAAATTGTAGTTGACGGATTTTCCCATGGTGAGTCCGTACCAAAGAGAATTTTTTCGCTCCCGTGGTTTTTTATTATACGCATAATTTGCTCATTACTCATTTCGGATAAGGAATAAGAAGTATCAAAATAGTAGGGTGTACCTATTAAAAATTCTTCAACCTCGTCCCAGCATTGCCAGCTGCCCATATGTGCCAGAATAATCTTTTTGCCGCTTATGTGATTTAATAAGTCTTTAAACATTTTTGGGTTACTGTGCAAGGGCGGCTCAATACCTATGTCCTTTCCTGCATGAAAGTATACAACAAGGTCAAGCTCCTCGCATTTTTTTAATACACGTATGCTTTGGGGTGAATTTACAAAAAAACCCTGATACTCGGGGTGGAGCTTTATTCCTGAAAGTCCAAGCTCCTTAACCTCAAAAAGAGCAGACTCCCAATCCTCCTGCATTGGATGAAGAGAGCCTAAGGAATATACATTATCCACACCGTTAATTTGTGCGGCAAATGTGTTTATTGTATGTGATTGCTTAACAGTTGTTGCAATAGGCAAAACAACAGTTGCATTTACACCGTGCTCTGCCATTGATTTTTTTATTCCGTCTAATTTTCCGTTAGTTTGCGGTATTGCGTCTCTTTTTCCGACGCGCTTTGCATTCCCCGACAGAATCTCAAGTGTTCTATCAGCAATTTTATCGGGGAAGATGTGAGTGTGTGTGTCTATAATCATAAGTTCTCCAGATAATCAAAAAGTCTGTTTGTTGTTGCTATTGCCTGCTCAATGGTGTAATATGCTCTTGGTGTAAATTCATTAAGGTCAGTACCTGTCATAATACCGCTTTCGGATACCCATTGCACATAGAACTTTGCCCACGAAGAAATACGCCATGTATCGTTATAGTTTAATGGCTTGTCCGTTGCAATGTATGCAAACTGCTCTGCAACACGTGTTATGACCGCCGCTGCCTCCTCGCGTGTGATTGCGCCCTCGGGGTCAAATGTGGTTTCGCTTTTTCCTGAAATTATGCCAAGTGCATAGAGCATATCAATAGAGTCGCTCTTTCCTTTGCAATCGGAAAAAATTCCCTGCAGATACGCACCCTTTGTATCTTGTACATATTTATCAAGATTTGCATAGCCTGTGTATACGGTTATAAGCTGACCTATAAGAATACAAAATTCTTCTCTTGAAATATATGCACTGTATCTTTCGGCTACCTCATATGGCAAAAGCGACTTGCCTGCGGCAGATTTAACCTCAGAAATTGCCCACTCTGCCTCAGGAAGCTTTAAAAAGTCATGAGTAGTTACGCGGTTTAGCGTTGCACCGCTATGCTTTATGGAGCTGTCCTTATACATTGTGTCTATATAAGTTAAACGTATGGCGTCCTCGCCCTTTGCATTGTAGCACACATAGTTATTATCTCCATAAAGTCCTATTTGTACACCTGAACCTACGTTGTAACTTACAGTGTCAGTTTTTGTTTTTAAATTTATTGCAGTGCCTCTAAATGGTGTAGAGTTTATTGTACGGTGCAAAACAGTGTTACACGAGGAATAATAAAAGTCGTTTATTTCTTCTCTGGTCATTTCTATAAACATATCGTCTTCAAAGTTAACAATAGTTGCACTTACTATTTCATCAGCGCTAAAAATACCAAGAGCATCTGCCATTGTCATAGTTTTTGGTAAATCTACCACGTTATAGGCAAATGCCGATGACGAAATGGTTATAATAGTTGCAAGTGATAGAAAAAGTGAAATAATTTTTTTCATAAAGTAAAGTTCCTTTCAACAAAATAAATTTTGTTACTATGAATGTATGAGGTATGCAAGAAAATTGTTTAGATTGCCATTTTGAAGTTCGGGTGCTGTACCGTTTGTACCGCCCCGAACGAAAAATGGTGAGATAAGCAATTTTATTCATACCTGACGATATTATACACAGTAGGGCATTAGTACAAACCTCTCCCCCTCAGGTGTTTCTACAAAAAATTCAATATATGACGGGTCTACCTTATCCACGTATATATCAAGCAATGTAAAGCTTGTTAACTGAGATGAGTTTATTAAATCAAACTTTTCGAGCGCTCCGTATGTGCCCTCCGCGTAGGTATCGGTAGAAATGAGTCTGAATAGCATATCATCACTATGAACAACATTCAAAGTCGCAGGTATTATATCCTTTACAGTTGAAAGTCTGTAAAAGCTCATAGTGTTATCGTTAAACTGAAAATAACTTCCCGTTATCATAATATCTGTACAGCATATTCCGTACAGGTCTGAAATTGCAAATTTTACTTCGTCAAACAACAGGTCTTTTTTGTACATTATTGACGCGTCCTTGCCTGATGTATCCTTTACGGGAGAAAGCATCATACCGTCAAATGTATAAAAATGTGCAATTTTAACGTCTGTGTTTTCTATTATTACAAAGAGCTTTTTATCGGTGTCCATTGCTCTTACAACTGCAATCGCACCAATACTTTCCATTTTAGCGGACAAATCCTCGGTGTAGTCAATACCGTCTATGGACAGTACACTGTAGTTGGCAGCAGAAATATTTAAGGTATTCATAAAGTCGATTGCTTCGTTTTTGCCATCACCATTTATATCCACCTCAAGATTTACACACTCTCCGTCAATATAATATTCTGCAACATCACTAAGTGAACGGAATCCTCTGTTTATACCAACAAAAGCACGATATGGCTTGTTGTCGGTTGCGATAAGAACTGTTCTTTTATAACCGTTCCATGTAACACCAAAATCCATTGCCTCCGAAATTGCCCTTACGGGAATAAGAGTTCTGTCGTTTATAACTGTTGCGGGAACGTCAAGAGGAATTGACTTTCCGTCTTTAAACATATAGCTGTTACCAACACCAATCTGTACAATGTGTCCCTTACCTGTGATGATAGCGGTGTGTGTATCGCCGTTCCAGTCAACTGTTGCGCCTGCCTTTTCAAAGACTGCACGGATAGGAACGAGGGTTCTGTCGTTTAAAATAACGGGCGGCTGGTCAAATGTAACCGCTTCATTGTCCACCATAACGCCTATGTCGTTTTGCGCATATACTGCAGAAGCTGCAAATAGTGCGAACATAACAAGTAGTGTGCTTATAAGTTTTTTCATAGTCATATACCTCCTGTAATTTTTATATATTTGGATTAAATTTATTTTAAAATTCTGTATATGTCAATTATACCATAAAAGGCTTAATTATTCAAGTATTATTTTGCAAATTAACGGCGTATACAAAAGTTAAAAAAATAAAAAACAAATATTGATTTTAGCGTAAAATTGTGATATTATATATAATGAGATGATATTTGCTTTTGGTAAGGAAAGGAGCAGATTATATAAATCATGAATATAATAAAATTGCTTACACCAAAAAGTGATACTGCATATCTTTATGAAGACTATTCTCTAAGACAGAGTTTGGAGAAAATGAAGTATCACGGATACAGGTCAATACCTGTTATTTCGAGAGAAGGTAAGTATGTAGGAACTATATCCGAGGGTGATTTTCTGTGGTTTTTACTTATAGAAAACGAGAACGAGGTAATACACACTGATATAAAAAATATAGAAAACCTGTCTGTAAAGGATATTTTAGACAAAAACAAATACCCGTCAGTGTCGGTTACAGCCACAAGGGACAAGGTGTTTGAAATGGCAATGCAGCAAAACTTTATTCCGGTAGTAGATGACAGAGGATATTTTATGGGTATTATAACACGTCAGGCAATAATGACAGAAATTAGTAATAAATAAACGAAAGGACAAAACACTTACGATGGCATATAAGATAATAAAAAAGAAAGTACTTAATCCGCAAATATTTTTGATGGAGATTGAGGCGCCGCTTGTTGCAAAAAAAGCAGAGCCGGGTCAGTTTATAATTTTAAGAATTGATGAATATGGGGAAAGAGTACCATTTACAATCGCAGACTTTGACCGTGAAAAAGGCACTGTTACAATTATAGTTCAGGTTGTGGGAAAAACAACTAAGGACTTATCAAAACTTGAAGAGGGCGAGTATATACTTGACTTTGCAGGACCTCTTGGTCAGCCCACACCGCTTGAGGGCTTAAAAAAGGTTGCGGTTATAGGCGGTGGACTTGGCACTGCCATTGCGTATCCGCAGGCTAAAAAGCTATATAGTCTTGGTGCAGATGTAACAGTTATCACAGGCTTTAGAAACAAGGACCTTATAATTTTAGAGGACGAGCTAAAAGAGGTTTCTACAAGACTTATAGTAACAACTGACGACGGGTCAAACGGAGTACAGGGCTTTGTTACAGACCGCTTAAAGGAATTGCTTGATGGCGGAGAAAAGTTTGACGAGGTAATTGCAATAGGTCCGCTTGTTATGATGAAGTTTGTATGCAATGTAACAAAGGAGTATAACATTCACACAACAGTAAGTATGAACCCTGTTATGATAGACGGAACGGGAATGTGCGGAGGTTGCCGTGTAATAGTTGGCGGAGAAACAAAGTTTGCATGTGTTGACGGTCCTGACTTTGACGGACACAAGATTGATTGGGACATTGCAATGAAGCGAGGACAAATGTATAAAAAGCACGAAGCACAGTCATGTGCAGACGGAAAATGCAGAATCGGGAGGGGAAAATAATGCCTAATATGAGAATGGATAAAAATCCTATGCCTGAGCAATGCCCTAATATAAGAAACAAAAACTTCTTAGAGGTAACAACGGGATACACTCCCGAGATGGCAATAGATGAGGCACAAAGATGTCTTAACTGTAAGAACAAGCCCTGTATGCAGGGATGCCCCGTATCGGTAAAAATCCCTGAGTTTTTAGGACTTGTTGCCGAGGGTGATTTTGAGGGAGCATATCAGAAAATAAAAGAAACAAATGCACTTCCTGCAGTTTGCGGAAGAGTATGTCCGCAAGAAAAGCAGTGCGAGTCAAAATGTGTAAGAGGAATAAAAGGCGAAAGTGTAAGTCGGAGGCCAAGCGGTCTTAGGAAGACAAGTGT